>NZ_JAKJSN010000021.1:0-102173 GCF_050337005.1 Photobacterium japonica
GTTATGGACCCACCTGATCCCATGCCGAACTCAGTAGTGAAACGTAACAGCGCCGATGGTAGTGTGGGGTCTCCCCATGTGAGAGTAGGACATCGCCAGGCTTCAAATTTAAGATACTTGTTCTGAACGACAGGTGTCGGATAAAGAGAAATCTTTATCTCCGTGTGGAGCGGTAGTTCAGTTGGTTAGAATACCGGCCTGTCACGCCGGGGGTCGCGGGTTCGAGTCCCGTCCGCTCCGCCACTTATACTAAGCCCGAGTCGAAAGATTCGGGCTTTTTTACGTCTGTTGCTTGTTAAAAATGGGCTCTGTTCAGTGTTTAAGTGGTAAGCGCCTAATTAACCCCACATTCTGTTATCCATGAATACTTGGTATTGATATAGCTCCCTCATTAACGGAGCTACATCATGACTCGTGAAGAAAAAAATGCCCTCTGGAATGAGCGCTGACAAAACCACAAGGAAAGCAGTTTGACCATTGCTACCAGGAGTGAGCAGAACCAAATCGCCCAGTCGCAGTTTTATTATTGGCAGAAAAAACTCACGTCTTCTGTGCATGAGCCTGACAGTGTCGTGGTACCCCTTTCGATGCCGTCATCTTTGACTGCTTTGGTGATTGAAACGCCCAATGGTTACCGGCTCTCAATCAATGATGCATCGGCAATCACACTGTTGCCGCAACTCATCAAGTGCTTATCATGATCACTGCACCGATTTACCAAGCCATGCGCAGGGCGTTGCTCAACGAATCGGTTATCCATGGTGATGAAACCACACTTCAAGTATTGAAAGAACCTGACAAGAAAGCCCAAAGTAAATCATATCTCTGGGCTTACTCCAGCCCCGAACATAGCCTTACACCGGTAGTGCTGTTCGAATACCAGCCGGGCCGGGTACATACTTACCCCAAGGTTTTCCTTGATGGTTACGCAGGTACTATCATGACTGATGGCTATTCAGCTTGGCGGATGCTAGACAATATGACCCATCTTGGTTGTTGGGCTCATGCCCGACGTAAGTTCAAGGATGCACTCGACTTAAGCCCGAAAAAATCGGGCCAAGCCAAGCAGGCACTGAGTTATATCCAAAAGTTGTATGCTATCGAAAAGAAAGCCCTGTCCTTGTCGGCAGCCGAAAGGCACGCCATGAGGCAAAAAGAAAGTATTCCTATACTTGGAGCCTTCCACGACTGGCTGAATAAGGCAGCAGCCAAACTACTTCCCCAGAGTCCAATGGGAAAGGCGGTGAGTTACGCGCTCAAACAATGGGTCTACCTTGAAAAATACGTTGATGATGGCGAATACCCGATAGACAACAACCGAGTCGAGCGTGATATCCGTCCGGTCGCCACCGGCGTGGAGCCTTATGCATATCGGCGTCATGTCCTGACAGAGCTCCCACAGAGAGAAGCAGGGTGTGATGCCAGTGATCTCTTGCCTTATAGCAATACGCCTGTCCAATAACTAGGTGGGTGGGAACACCCGCTTACGTCAAAAATGCTTATAGCCACGTTGGCCATTTTGAAATTAGCCCACTAGTTCCAGCAATAGCCGCCTTGCTATGCGCATTTTTCCCTGCGCAATATCTTCATTACTATAGTTAGTTGAGTCGAAGTGGTAGTTCTGTTGGTTAGCCTCTATAGCTGATAGTGCAGCCTTATCCTTGTACCACGTAGGCTATGACGTTCTATACCCATACCCCTTCGGCGACTTCCCAAAGTGCTTTAACTAACGGATTATCGAGTTGGTGGCGTAGACAGCATAAACCCAATTCAAAAGGCTTAACCGGCGCGACTTTTAGGCGTTCAATTTTTTCCCTTACTGGACTGTTGTTGATAACGACATCGGGGGCGATGCCCACGCCACACCCTAATGCCACCATGCTGACAATCGCTTCATGCCCGGACACCTGTGCGTAGATAGTGGGTTTGATTTTCATCTTCTTGAACCAGGTATTGGTGCGCTCTCTGGCGGTGCCGGCGGCTGGGACAATAAAAGGGATGGATGCCCAATTGGGTGTGCTGCTATGCAACTCTTCAGTAAAAAGACAAGGGCTGGTCGGGGCGATGACAGACAGGGGAATATCACTGATCGGCTCAAACGCCACTTTGGCGGGCAGATGTTCCGGCAGGGCGGATATTGCGATGTCGGCATCGTTGGATACCACTGTGTTGATGGCTTGTGCGGGATCGCCCGTTGATACTTTTAGTTCTATCAATGGATGGCGGAGGCGAAATTCAGACAAGAGATCGGGCAGGTGGCTATAACTGGCCGTGACGGAACAAAACAAACGCAGCTCGCCACTGAGCTCATTGCTTTTTTCGTTGAATAAATTTTGGTACTGCTGCCATTCTGACAAAATATTCAGAGCGATAGGCAGCAGTGTTCTGCCGGCAGGGGTGAGTTCCACGCTTCGATTATCGCGCAGTAACAGTTTTTGTCCCGCTTCCTGCTCTAATTTTTGGATCTGCCGACTGAGCGCGGAGGGACTGATGTGCATCGCCGATGCGGTTTTGGCAAAACTCTTACTGTCACATAGGTGGATGAATAGCTGCAAATATTTTGTGTTCACGGTAGTACGTCCATGTTGCAAAAAACGCAATTTCTTGTTGTGAATATATCACTTTGCGCAACAAGGTGGGTGAATTACTATCAGTTTATTCGACAAGTCATGTCGTTCAAGGAACAGAATTCACGGAGTTTGTTGTTATGGCTAATTATTTCAATACCCTTAATCTTCGCCAGCAGCTTGACCAATTGGGTCGCTGTCGTTTTATGGATCGCGCTGAGTTTGCGACAGAAGCGGATTACCTCAAAGGCAAGAAGGTTGTCATTGTTGGTTGTGGGGCGCAGGGTCTAAACCAAGGCCTGAATATGCGTGACTCTGGCTTGGATGTGGCGTACGCACTACGTCAGGCTGCGATTGATGAGCAGCGCCAGTCGTACAAGAACGCGAAAGAAAATGGGTTTGAAGTGGGCAGCTATGAAGCACTGATCCCGCACGCGGATTTGGTGGTAAACCTGACTCCCGATAAGCAGCACACCAATGTCGTACAGACCGTGATGCCATTGATGAAACAAGGCGCAGCACTGGGCTACTCACACGGCTTCAACATTGTTGAAGAAGGCATGCAAGTACGTCCTGATTTGACGGTTGTGATGGTTGCACCGAAGTGTCCGGGTACCGAAGTCCGTGAAGAGTATAAGCGTGGCTTTGGTGTCCCAACATTGATCGCTGTTCACCCAGAAAATGACCCACAAGGCGATGGCCTTGAGATCGCGAAAGCGTGGGCCGCCGCGACCGGTGGTCACCGTGCGGGTGTACTCGAGTCTTCGTTTGTGGCGGAAGTGAAGTCGGATCTCATGGGTGAGCAAACGATCCTGTGTGGCATGCTACAAGCCGGTTCCATCGTGTGTTACGAGAAGATGATTGCCGATGGCATTGAGCCTGCTTACGCCGGTAAACTGCTGCAGTTTGGTTGGGAAACCATCACCGAAGCATTGAAGTTTGGTGGGGTCACACACATGATGGATCGTCTGTCTAACCCAGCGAAAATCCAAGCGTTTGACTTGTCTGAAGAGCTAAAAGATCTGATGCGTCCGCTGTACAACAAGCACATGGACGACATCATTCAAGGTGAGTTCTCACGTACAATGATGGCCGATTGGGCAAACGACGATGTGAACCTATTGGGTTGGCGTGGTGAAACGGCGGAAACGGCGTTTGAGAACTACCCAGACAACGATATTCAGATTTCAGAGCAAGAATACTTTGATAACGGTATCTTGATGGTTGCGATGGTGCGTGCTGGTGTTGAATTGGCATTTGAAGCCATGACGGCATCTGGCATTGTTGAAGAGTCGGCGTATTACGAGTCACTGCATGAATTGCCATTGATTGCCAATACGGTTGCTCGTAAGCGTTTGTATGAAATGAACGTGGTGATTTCAGATACGGCAGAATACGGTAACTACCTGTTTGCTAACGTGGCGACCCCTATGCTTCGTGAGCAGTTTATGCCGAAAGTCGGTACCGATGTGATCGGTAAAGGGCTGAGTGATGCCACAAACTTTGCAGATAACCAGAAGCTGATTGAAGTGAATGAAGCGATCCGTAACCATCCGGTTGAGTGGATCGGTCAAGAGCTACGTGGTTACATGACAGACATGCAACGCATCGCCGTTGGTGGCTAATGCCTTGGATACTGACGTTATCAGTATGAAAATCGAATGAAAAAAAGCCCAGCATATCGCTGGGCTTTTTTGTATGTCTTGCAGTGTGTTGAGCGATCAGTCTTGCTTGTCAGATGCATCTGCATTCAAACGGCTTTCTAGCGCATCCATTTTCTGCTCAAGGGCCGTCAGCTTCTGGCGCGTGCGCAATAGCACTTGCGTTTGCACGTCAAACTCTTCGCGGTTCACCACATCCATTTTACCCAATTGGGCTTGGATCACTTGGCGCACTTTTTGTTCGACATCATTGCCGAGCTCTTTCACGGGTTGCGGCATCGCGTCGTGGATTTGCTTGGCAACCTGCTCTAGTTTTTTTGGATCAAACATGGTTTTGTAAACTCCGTAGCGGCATCTTATTGTTGCCGTTATTTTATTCAAAGATATCCGTATTGTCGTTGAAGATTATACCAAAAAAAGAGGCCGCACAGGGCGGCCTCTTCAATCAGTCGTTGAACACTCAGTGCTCGCGGGCTCCTTTCAATGCATGGCGTGCTTCATCGGCACGCTTCAGCTTTTCCAGGTCTTTATCTTCCACAAAAACCGGGAGCGGTTTATGGATGCTGGCCAGATAGGTGTAAATCACTGGCAGCACGAACAAGGTAAAGAGGGTACCGATCGCCAGACCGGCCACGATAACAATACCGATACTGAAACGCTGCGCGGCACCGGCACCGGTGGCGTAAAGCAGCGGGATCAGGCCGGCAATCATCGCGGCGGTCGTCATCAGGATAGGACGTAGACGGATCTTCGCCGCTTCCATCACGGCCGCCATGCGATCTTTCTTGTGCAGCAACTGCTCTTCCTTGGCCACTTCACAAATCAAGATACCGTGCTTGGTGATCAAACCAATCAGCGTGATCAAGCCGACCTGTGAATAGATGTTCATGGTCGCGGCACCCCATGCCAGCGCAATCAATGCACCACAGATGGCCAGTGGTACCGATACCAAGATCACCAATGGGTCACGCAGTGATTCAAACTGAATCGCCAGCACCAAGAAGATGATCGCCAATGCCAAAGCAAAGGTGGTGTACAGCGCATTACCTTCGGTCACGAACTGACGCGAGGCGCCCATGAAGTCGTACTGATAACCCGATGGCAGCATACTCACTGCGTCACTTTGGAACCAATTGATCGCATCACCCATTGCGACACCCGGCGCTGGAACTGCCCCCACGGTGGCAGAGTTAAGCTGGTTGAAGTGCGGCAGAGAACGAGGTTCAGATACCACATCAATAGTCACTAGGCTGCCCAGCGGAATCGCATTGCCATCCGCGGCACGCACATAGTAGCCTTTCAGTGATTCAGGGTTCAGGCGGTACTTACGCTCGACTTGTGGGATTACCTCGTAAGAGCGGCCATTGAGATCGATACGGTTGACATAACCGTCCGCCATCATGGTACTCAAGGTAATACCGATGTCTTGCATGGTCACGCCATAAGCCCCAGCCTTGTCCTTGTCGATCTTGATTTTCATCGTGGCCGAATCATAGTTAAGATCGAGATCTGAGTAGACGAACATGGCGTTGTTTTTCACCTTGGCCAAAATATCGCTACTGATCTGGAACAAGCTTTCAAAGCTGTTTGGTGTGGTGATGACGAACTGGATTGGCAGGCCTGAACCCGCACCCGGCAGTTCTGGCATTTGGAAGGCCGTTACAGCCATTTCTGGCACGTCCTTGACCAACTCCGTTACACGCTTCACGACATCAGCCTGACTGGCTTCACGCTCACTCCACGGCACCATCGACGCGATACCAAAGGCTTGGTTCGAGCTAGGCACACCAGAGAAGACCTGTGCAAACGCCACTTCAGGTTGATCGGCCAACATGCCATTCACCTTGTCCATGGTGTTCTCGATGTAATCGAGGTTCGCATTGGACGGTGCGGTACCCATCAGTACCAACACGCCTTTATCTTCCGAGGGCGCCAGTTCACTTGGGATGAACTTGAACAGCAATGGCAAGGTACCGAAGACGATGATGGCAAACACAATCACCACCGGGCGCATCTTCATGACGCCACCCAGCATCTTTTCATAACGGTTAGTCATGCGATCCAAGAAGCTGTGTACCGTAGTTTCAAATTTGCTTGGCTTTTCGTTCGCCTTCAGCATTTTTGAACACATCATTGGAGACAGCGTCAGGGCGATGATCCCCGATACAAACACGGCACCTGCCAGCGTCAGCGCAAATTCCTTGAACAAGGAGCCGGTGATCCCACCCATCATTGCGATAGGGGCGTATACCGCACCCAGCGTTAGGGTCATGGCAATAACCGGAACGGCAATTTCACGGGTACCAATAATGGCCGCACGGAATGGGGACTCGCCTTCTTTGAGGTGGCGATCCACGTTTTCCAAGACCACGATGGCATCATCGACTACCAAGCCGATGGCCAATACCATCGCCAGCAAGGTCATCAGGTTCCAAGAGAAACCAAACACCTGCATGACCATTGCCACCCCGATCAGTGACAAAGGAATGGTCACAATTGGAATGATAACGGCGCGGAACGAGCCCAAGAACAGCGTGATCACCACCAATACGATGATGGCGGCTTCAGCGATGGTCTTGATCACTTCATGGATGGACTCGTTGATCGCAATCGTGGAGTCATACATGATGTTCATTTTGATGTTACTTGGCAGGTTGCGTTCCAGTTCTGGCAACAGCGTGTAGACATCGGCCGCGATGTTGATGGGGTTCGCACTTGGCGCGGCGTTGATGGCAGCAACGACCGCCTCTTCACCATTGGCCGAAGCACGGTACACATCGTGGCTCTTTTCTAGTGTCACTTTGGCAATGTCGCCAAGGCGGATCACCTGACCGTTTTGGGTCGACACCACCAAGCGTTCTAGCTCATCGGTATTGGTGACCTGTGTGTCTGCCGTGCCGTTATACACCACGAACTCGCCTGTCGCCTGACCGGTGGCTGACTGGTAGTTATTGACGTTCAACACGTTCATAACGTCCATGGCCATGAGGTTATACGCCGCCATTTTGGCCGGATCTAACCACACGCGCAGGGCGTACTTCATGCCGCCATACAGATCGACTTTGGATACCCCGTTTACCGTGAACAGCTGTGGGTTAATCACACGTTCTAGGTAATCCGTGATCTGGCTTGACGCCAATTCATCACTGGTAAAGCCGATGTACATGACCGCCGTGGTGGAGCCGGTCGACATGGTAACCGTCGGATCTTCGGCTTCTTTTGGCAGCTGAGAACGTACAGAGTTGGTTTTGGCCAGAATATCGGCCAAGGCCGCATTCGGATCGGTATTGAGCTTCATCGTCACAGTGATGGTGGATGAACCCAAAACCGACGACGACGTCATAAAGTCAATATTGTCGGCCTGCGCGATGGCTTGTTCTAGCGGCTGCGTAATGAAGCCCTGGATCAGATCGGCACTGGCACCGTAGTAGCTGGTTGTCACCGTCACAACGGTGTTGGTCATGTCTGGATATTCTCGCACCTGCATTTTAAAAATGGCTTGCAGGCCGAGGAGCGCGATCAAAAAGCTGATCGATATCGCTAAGACAGGACGTTTGATGAAAACATCAGTAAAGCGCATCTCTCCTCCGAATTACAGCATTGGGGTTTGTGCTGGGGCATTGAGCGTATCGCTTTCAACAACCTTCACTTTGGCATGGTTGCTCAGACGTACTTGCCCTGAGGTCACCACCGTATCACCCGCTTGTACACCGCTGAGGATGTGTGCATCACTGCCTTTACGTTCACCGACGTTGACCACCGACTGTTTCACGCGTAGGTGACCGTCTTCATCTTGGTAAGTGACGTAAACATTGTCGCCGTACAAGGTGTAGGTGATGGCGGTTTGTGGCAGGATGATTTGATCGTCAAGGGTCGGCAGAATGATGTGCGCACGGGCAAACATCCCGCTACGTAGCTGACCATCGTTGTTCGGAATATCCGCTTGTACCTGCACCAAGCCACTCTGGTAGCTCACGGCCGGTTCAATCGCGCTGATCTTGCCGCTGAACGGCGTTTCAGGGTAAGCATCGACAAAGATTTCCACGTCTTGGCCTAAACGAATATCCGTGATATCGGTTTGTGGCACGGTAAAGCGCAGCTTCATCAAGGTAGTATCTTCCAAACGCACCACATCGGTACCCGGCTGGATGTACTGACCCAAGAACACGTTACGCAGACCCACCACACCATTGAACGGTGCTTGGATAGTACGGCGTTCAATGGTCGCTTTTAAGCTCTCAAGATCGGCAGACAGAGAGAAGTAAGAGGCTTCAGCATCATCGTAGGCTTCTTTCGAGATAGAGCCTTTCTTGTACAGACCACGGTAACGCTCATATTTGGCTTTGGCGGCCGGTAAGCGTGCCTGTGCACTGCGTAAGTTGGCCTGTTCTACGTCAGAGTCGAGTGACAAGAGCTCTTGGCCGGCTTTCACCGTGGTACCCGAATCAAAGTCGATCGTTTTTATCACGCCCGAGACTTCGGTGGTGATCGTTACGCCTTGGTTTGGTTCAATGAAGCCGATCGCTTCAATGGCTGGGATCCAGTCGTTGGCTTGCGCTTTAATGACCGTCACTGGATATTCAGGTTCCGGCATGTTCGCCATGTATTCGGCGATTTTTTGCTGTTTGAAGAGATTGAAACCGACCACACTACCAAATAGCAGTAGCGCGATGAGTAGCATCACAATCCATTTTTTCATCGATGGGTATGCTCCGTTTTAAAAATTAATGCTTAAGAATGGCGTCCCAACAGGCATCAATGGCCGCCTCAAGGGCGTCATCTGTGACTGTGTAAATGCCGTTAACATGCTTTCGAGCCAAGCAGGCACTGGGCTCTAGGCTTAATGCACTCAAGATGTCGTTATCTAAGGGTTTGAACAGGCCCAAGGCCTTGCCCTCATCAAAGACACGATCAACTTTGGCGAAAAGGTGCTTTTCTTGTTGTCGTTGTTCTGGACTATCGCCACGAGGAAGGCTCTCAAACTGCCCACGTGTGAGCAGAGGGGCACCTTCCTGCGTGGCCATGTCCCAGAGGTTGCGCCACATCGTGCGAAATCGACATTTCAGCGGCATGTCATCGGAGACGTTTTGACTGATTTTATTCGCGACGTACGACAAAATGTGATGATGCAACTGATACATCAAATCATCTTTGTCATCGAAATAGCGATAAATCGTGCCCGCCGCCACGCCGGCCTCTTTTGCTACCATTTGCATGGAAATACCATGAAATCCGTATCTTGCGAGTAGTTTTTCTGTTGCACTTAAAATCAGTGTCTTTTTGTCACTCATAAGAGTTTCTGTCATAAAAGGTGTGAATGAACGTTCATTCATTATTCTAAGGCGTCATGATATGAGTGCAAGACTTTTTATTCCTCAAAGGCTTACCCGCGCGTGAGTGTGCTGCATAGACAACGCGGAATAACCCGCTACAATGCGCCTGAAGGCCCCCAGAACAACACAGGATACACGCATGAAACTGAACCCAAGGCAAAACGAAGCGGTAAAATATATCGCAGGTCCTTGTCTCGTCCTCGCGGGCGCAGGCTCGGGGAAGACCCGAGTCATCACCAATAAAATCGCTTACTTGGTTCAGCGTTGTGACTATAAGGCGCGCAATATTGCGGCGTTGACCTTTACCAACAAGGCCGCGCGCGAGATGAAAGAGCGTGTCGGACAAACCTTGGGTAAGCAAGAAGCCAAAGGGCTGATGGTCTCGACCTTCCACACCTTGGGGCTGAATATCATTCGACGGGAATATAAGCATCTGGGGTTGAAAGCCAGTTTTTCACTGTTTGACGACCAAGATCAGATGGCGCTGCTTAAAGAGCTGACCGAAGAAGAATTGGACGGCGATAAAGATCTGCTCAAAATGTTGATGTCGAGTATTTCCAATTGGAAGAACGACATGGTGGGGCCAGCAGATGCCGCGGCCCAAGCGAGCAGTGAACGCGATGCGTTGTTTGCCCATTGCTATGAGATGTACCAGCGTCAGATGAAGGCGTATAACGCCCTGGATTTTGATGACTTGATCCTGATGCCGGTATTGCTGCTGCGTGATAACCAAGAAGTACGCGATCGCTGGCAAAACAAAATCCGCTACTTGTTGGTGGATGAATATCAAGATACCAATACCAGCCAATATCTGTTTGTGAAACTGCTGGTGGGTGAGCGTTCACGCTTTACCGTGGTAGGGGATGATGACCAGTCTATTTACTCTTGGCGTGGGGCGCAGCCAGAGAATTTGGCCTTGTTGAACAAAGACTTCCCCAATCTACGCGTGATCAAGCTGGAGCAGAACTACCGTTCGACCAGCCGTATTTTGCGCACCGCGAATATCTTGATTGCCAACAACCCCCACCTGTTTGAAAAAGCGCTGTTTTCGGAGATCCCTGACGGTGAAATGCTGAAAGTGATCACGGCGAAAAATGAAGAACATGAGGCGGAGAAAGTGGTCGGTGAACTGATCGCCCATCGCTTCATGAATAATACTCAATACAAAGATTATGCGATCTTGTATCGTGGTAATCACCAGTCGCGTTTGTTTGAAAAAGCCCTGTTGCAAAACCGGATCCCGTACAAGATTTCCGGTGGCACGTCGTTTTTCTCTCGGGTCGAAATCAAAGACATGATGGCGTACTTGCGCCTGCTGACTAACCAAGATGACGATAACGCCTTCTTGCGCATTGTGAACACGCCACGCCGTGAGATTGGCCCGGTGACACTGGAGAAGCTGGGTACCTATGCCAATATGCGCGGAAAAAGTTTGTTTGCTGCCAGTTTTGAGCTGGGGTTAGAGCAACATTTGTCAGGGCGTGGATTGGAGTCGCTGCAACGCTTTACCCGTTGGGTGGTTGAGTTGGCGGACAATGCCGAGCGTGGCGATACCGTGGAAGCCGTGCGCCAGTTGGTGCGTGATGTTCATTACGAAGATTGGTTGTACGAAACCTCTGCCAGCCCGAAAGCGGCAGAAATGCGAATGAAGAACGTGTCCGATCTGTATAGTTGGATCACCGCCGACCTGGAAGGTGACAACTACGATCAGGAAGTAAAAACCCTGAAAGAAGTCGTTCAGCGTTTGACTCTGCGCGACATGATGGAGCGCGGCGAAGACGATGATGATGCGGATCAGGTGCAGTTGATGACCTTGCATGCCTCTAAGGGCTTGGAGTTCCCGTATGTCTACCTGATTGGCAGCGAGGAAGGGATCTTGCCGCACCAAACCAGCGTTGATGAAGACAATGTGGAGGAAGAGCGTCGCTTGATGTACGTGGGGATCACCCGTGCACAGAAAGAGCTGACCTTTACGCTGTGTAAAGAGCGTCGTCAGTACGGCGAGCTGCTCAAGCCAGAACCGAGCCGTTTCTTGTATGAGTTGCCTCAAGATGACTTAGAGTGGGAAGCCGACAAAAAGCCCGTGACGGCGCAAGAGCGCATGAACAAAGGGCAAGCACACATTGCCAATATTCGCGCGATGTTTAAGAAGTAGCGTGATTTTAGCCTGACGGGTTCACTGTGACGGGTTGGCAAAGAAAAGGGGGTGATCGATGATCACCCCCTTTTTTTGTGGGGTGTTGTTGGACTTTGTCGCCCACAGAGCGCGCTTATAGCCCTTCAATCATGTGGTCAATGGCGGCAATGATTTCGTCATCGCTACAGTCCATACAGGAGCCCTTGGCTGGCATCGCATTGAAACCGTTGATGGCATGCTCGGCGAGAACGGCATTGCCTTTGGTTAAACGGGTCGTCCAGTCAGTGGCATCGCCTTTTTTCGGTGCGCCCATCACACCCGTGCCATGGCAGGCAGCACAGAAGGTGCCATACACCTTGTCACCGCTGCGTGGTCCTGCGGCGACAATCGGCATAGCAGGGGCATCGCCTTCTAGGTACACCGAGCCCACCGGTTTGATACGGTCTGCGATAGCATCGTCTGACATATCGGCGGCCATGGCACTGCCCGCCAGCGTCAGGGTGGCGACAGCCGCTATCATGAGTTGTCGAAGAGATAATTCCATTGAGCTCACCTTACACTTCCAGATTGTTTTTGTGCGTTGTCACAGTCGTCTTGTCATGGGTTATGATGGAACTGTTGAAACAAGGCTGTGATTATTGGGATAATGTTTAAATTGTAAAATCTTCGTGATTATAACCGCAGTTGTCAGCTTGATAAACCGGGTGGCTGTGTTTGTATGATACGAATCAATAGTTATTTGCTTATATTTACAGCGAACGAAAAAAAAATCAAAAAAAACACTTTACGAAAGAGGGTCGGATCCGTAATATTCACCTCCGCCGATAGGGTATGCGCCCGTAGCTCAGCTGGATAGAGCGTTGGCCTCCGGAGCCAAAGGTCGAAGGTTCGAATCCTTTCGGGTGCACCATTCCGGAACAAATGGACATATTGGCAAGAAAGAAACATTGGTGGCTATAGCTCAGTTGGTAGAGTCCTGGATTGTGATTCCAGTTGTCGCGGGTTCGAATCCCGTTAGCCACCCCATATTGAAGAGTATTGATGTTATCATCAGTAGTCAGAGGTGAAAGACCTCAACAGAATTAAGTCGGTGAATAGCGCAGCTTGGTAGCGCATCTGGTTTGGGACCAGAGGGTCGGGGGTTCGAATCCCTCTTCACCGACCACTTATACAGTGGTGGCTATAGCTCAGTTGGTAGAGTCCTGGATTGTGATTCCAGTTGTCGCGGGTTCGAATCCCGTTAGCCACCCCATTATTAAAGTCTTCAGTACGCTGAAGCAACGTCGGTGAATAGCGCAGCTTGGTAGCGCATCTGGTTTGGGACCAGAGGGTCGGGGGTTCGAATCCCTCTTCACCGACCACTTTTAGAAGCCTCAGTCGAAAGACTGGGGCTTTTTTCATATCTGCGCCTCGACGACCGTCCGTGTCACTATGTCGGGGCTTTGTTGTCTCTGTCACTTAATAACGTGAATAGATCAGGGATGAAAGGTTGCCATGCGTCAACGTGACTTGCACGTCGAATCCTTTATGACTGACTTCTTTTTATCGAGCCCTTGTCGAAAGACGAGGGCTTTTTTTTATGTCTGCGGTGTCGTTATTTTTCTGAACGGCATTGGGGATATGCGGGAAGATGAGGAATGGAAAGCGGATGAGTGGCCTATCCGTGTTGCATCAGACTGTGCGTTCTCCTCCAAAACACCCCGTAGTTGTGGTTTTTTTACACAATTTGAAAGTGTGATCTTCCGCAAACTTTCAACATGGCAGTCTTAATGTTCGTGATTTATCACGCTCTCATCATATAAGCAGCATAAATACCAAAAAAGCAGTGCGTTGTTTTAAAGTTGTTAACTTTCAATGTTATTACTTTGCGTGATTATGCAAGTGTGGCATTTTTAAGTGATAGCTTATAACCAATTTTCTAGCGTTATTCACTGCCTCAAACCGTGATACCACCACAAGGCACTTATTGTTTGATCGTTCAGGAATGGAGATGAGACGAGCAAACTGTGATTATTTATTCGGTATCTATGCAAAGTGGCAGTTTTTATCTATGAGATGTTGCTTTTGTGTAAAATATTTGCCAGATTATTCCTCTTGCAAATATTCAGCGCGTTATGCTGATTGAAAGGATTCGTTTTTCAGACAGGGCAGGATGCTGCCACGTAGTTGGGGTCTGGTCATGGCTTTATTGGAAGTAAAAAACTTACGTATTGAATACCCGTCTCGGCATGGGGTGCATGCGGCAGTGAAATCACTCTCGTTTTCTATTGAACGTGGTGAAATTGTCGGGGTGGTCGGTGAGTCCGGCGCCGGTAAATCCACGGTGGGTAACGGGATCATCGATCTGTTAAGCCCGCCAGGACATGTGGCTAGTGGGGAGGTGTACTTAGACGGCACGCTGATCTCCGGGCTGACACCCGCGCAGATGCGTTCGGTGCGCGGGTCAAAAATTGGGTTTATTTTTCAAGACCCAATGACGTCGCTTAATCCATTGTTCACTGTCGAGCAGCAGCTCACGGAAACCATTGTCACCAATTTGCACGTCAGTCAGGATGAGGCGCTCAAGCGCGCCCTGACGTTGATGACGCAGGTCGGGATCCCGCAACCGGCATTGCGTATCAAGCAATATCCGCATCAGTTCTCTGGCGGGATGCGCCAGCGGGTAGTGATTGCGATTGCCCTGGCCGGTGAGCCGGATCTGATCATTGCCGATGAACCGACCACGGCACTGGATGTGTCGATCCAAGATCAAATCCTCACCTTGATCCGCGATTTGTGTCAGCAAAAAAATGTTGGCTGCATGCTGGTGACGCACGATATGGGGGTTGTCTCCAACGTGACCGATCGCGTGGCGGTGATGTATCGGGGAGACTTGGTCGAACTCGGCACCACTGAGCAAGTGCTGGGTCGTCCGAATCACCCCTACACCCAGAGCTTGATCTCGGCGGTGCCGCGTTCTGACATCAAACTCAAGCGTTTCCCTCTGGTCAGCTACATTGAAGAAGCTGAAACCACGCCGCCGCTGGATGTTAAAACCCACTGGCTGGGCCAACGTGAAGATCAGCGCGCGTATGAGGGGGCCTTGTTACAGGTGGAAAACGTTGATCTCCGTTTTATCACCAAAGATTCTTTTTTTGCGAGTCGCCGCGAATACGTGCAGGCATCGAATAACGTCAGCTTTTCGATTCAAGAAGGGGAAACCTTTGGGTTAGTAGGCGAGTCGGGTTCAGGCAAATCGACCATTGCCCGGGTCATTGCCGGCCTGTACCCGCCGAATGCTGGCCGCGTGGTGTTTGAAGGGATCGATCTGACCGCCCTCAAGAATGAAGCGCAGCGTCGCCCTTTGCGCCGTCAGATGCAAATGGTGTTCCAAAACCCATACACCTCGATGAACCCGCGCATGAAGGTGGCAGACATTATCGCCGAGCCGATCCGTTTTCACCGCTTAACGGAAAACGAAAGCCAAACCCGCCAAATCGTGAACGACTTGCTCAACCATGTGGGCCTTGGCAGTGCGGCCGGTTTGAAATATCCCCATGAATTCTCCGGCGGCCAGCGTCAGCGCATTTCTATCGCCCGTGCGTTGGCCACCCGCCCTCGCTTGTTGATTTGTGATGAGCCAACCTCGGCACTGGATGTCTCGGTGCAGGCGCAAATCCTCAATCTACTCAAAGATCTGCAAGACGAACTGAACCTGACCATGCTGTTCATCAGTCATGACTTACCGGTGATCCGCCAGATGTGTGATCGCATTGGTGTGATGCAAAATGGCACCTTGTTGGAAGTGGCGCACACCGAGCAGTTGTTCACCGCGCCCCGCCATGCGTATAGCCAACAATTGATTTCGCTTATGCCCGAATTTAAAGGCATGAGTCAGGAAGGATTGAAGCTCGCTTAATTCCGCTTTTCGTCGCGCAGGTTGTGCGCGGCGCAACACCACAATAAGTAAACACAACAACAATAAGCAAATACAACAGCAAGGGAGTTTCCTCCCCCGCATAAAGGAGTTATGCAAAATGAAAACCCTCAAGACCAAGCTGGCCATTGCAATGATGGCCATCGGCCTGAGCTTTAGTGCGGCCGCCGCCGATATCAAAGTCGCTTATGATGCCGATCCGGTGTCGTTAGATCCCCATGAGCAACTCTCTGGGGGCACTTTGCAACTGTCGCACATGGTGATGGACCCTTTGGTCCGTTACACCCAAGCGTTGGACTTTGAACCGCGTTTGGCGACAGCGTGGGAACGTGTAAATGACACCACGTACCGTTTCACCTTGCGCCAAGGTGTGACTTTCCATTCGGGTAACCCGATGACCGCCGATGACGTGGTGTGGACTTTCAACCGCCTGAAAAGCTCCCCGGACTTCAAAGCCATTTTTGAACCGTATTCTGATATGAAGAAGGTGGACGATTTCACGGTTGAATTGATTTCTAAGTATCCGTACCCATTGGTGCTTCAGACCGCGACGTACATCTTTCCGATGGACAGTCAATTTTACAGCGGCAAAACCGCTGACGGAAAAGATAAAGCGGATTTGGTGAAACACGGTAACTCATTTGCCTCCACGAACATTTCGGGTACAGGCCCGTTTATCGTGACTGAGCGTGAGCAAGGCGTAAAAGTGGAATTTGAACGCTTTGCCGATTACTGGGACAAAGAAACAAAAGGGAACGTAGACAAGCTGACCTTGGTGCCGATCAAAGAAAATGCCACCCGTGTTGCGGCGTTGCTGTCGGGTGGGGTGGATATGATCCATCCCGTCGCGCCGAATGATCACAAGCGAGTGCAAGGATCTGACGGCATTGAACTGGTGACCTTGCCGGGCACCCGTTTGATCACCTTCCAGATGAACCAAACGTCCAATGAAGCGCTGAAAGATGTGCGCGTGCGTCAGGCCATTGTTCACGCCATCAACAATGACGGCATCGTGAAGAAAATCATGAAAGGCTTTGCGACCACGGCGGGCCAGCAAGGCCCTGTCGGTTATGCCGGTTACGATGAAGCCTTGGTGCCGCGTTATGACGTGAAGAAAGCCAAACAACTGATGAAAGAAGCGGGTTACGAGAAGGGCTTTAAGCTGACGATGCTGGCCCCGAACAACCGTTACGTGAATGATGCCAAAGTGGCGCAAGCGGCTGCCGCGATGCTGTCTAAAATTGGGATTAAAGTGGATCTGAAGACCCTGCCAAAAGCCCAATACTGGCCAGAGTTTGATCTGTGTGCCGCAGACATGCTGATGATTGGTTGGCATTCCGATACGGAAGATTCGGCTAACTTGACCGAGTTCCTGACCATGACCCGTGATGCCAAAACCGGTAAAGGTCAGTACAACTGTGGCTACTATTCCAACCCGAAAGTGGATGCGTTAGTGGAGCAGTCTAACAAGGAAACCGATCCGGCCAAGCGCGCGCAGATGCTTAAAGATGTAGAACGCATCTTGTATGACGATGCGGCGTTTGTTCCGCTGCATTGGCAGAGTGAAGCGTGGGGCGCGAAATCTAACGTGCATGCCGCCGAGATCGTGAACCCGATGGTGATGCCATACTTTGGCGACCTCGTCGTCGATTAAGCAATGGAATAGCGTGCCAGCGCCGCAATAACGGGGGTGGCACGCGCTAAAAATGCATAAAGAAGGGGCAGGGAATGTTTACGTTTCTGGTCAAGCGCCTGTTTCAGGCACTGATAGTGATGTTTGTGATCAGTCTGGTGGCGTTTGCCATTCAGGATAATCTGGGTGATCCGCTGCGCGAGCTGGTCGGACAGTCGGTATCAGAAGCTGAACGTCAAGCACTTCGCGATGAGCTGGGTCTTAACGACCCGTTTATTGTTAAATACCAGCGCTTTGTCGGCAATGCGCTGCAAGGCGATCTGGGTACCTCATATTTCTTCAAGCGCCCCGCGACCGAGGTGATCCTCGATAAGCTGGTGGCGACGTTAGAGCTGGTGTTAGGCGCCAGTATTATCATTGTGTTGGTGTCGATCCCGCTCGGGGTCTATTCCGCCATTCATCCCCACAGTTTCTTTACCAAAACTGTGATGGCGTTGAGCAGTATCGGCATTTCTATCCCGGTGTTTTTGACCGCCATTATGCTGATGTATGTGTTTTCCATTGAGTTGGGGTGGTTGCCATCCTACGGGCGAGGGGAAACCGCCAATGTGCTGGGCTGGGAGTCCGGCTTCTTCACGGTAGATGGATTGCGTCACTTGGTGCTGCCGTGTATCGCGTTGGCATCCATCATGCTGCCGCTGTTTATTCGTTTGGTGCGGGCTGAAATGCTGGAAGTATTGAGCTCGGAATACATCAAATTCGCCAAAGCCAAAGGGTTGGCGATGAACAAAATCTATTACCAGCATGCGCTGAAAAATACCTTGTTGCCGGTACTGACCGTCGGAGGGGTGCAGATCGGCACCATGGTGGCCTACACCATTTTGACCGAGACCGTGTTTCAGTGGCCGGGGACGGGCTTTTTGTTCCTAGAGGCGATCAACCGGGTGGATACCCCGCTGATCACTGCCTATGTAATTTTTGTTGGACTGATATTTGTCGTGACCAATACGGTGGTCGATTTGCTGTACGGGTTGGTGAATCCAACGGTTGACTTGACGGGCAAGGGAGCATAACGCATGGATAAGGCAATGATTGCGCCAAGCCGTTGGACACGCTTTAAAGAATCCGATTTTCTCTACTATTTTTTGAAAGACAAAGTGGCGATGGTCAGCTTTGCGGTGTTTTTGGTGTTTGTGTTGGGGGCGGTCTTCTCACCCTTGCTGGCGCCAACTAACCCGTATGATCTCTCGACCATCGATATTATGGATGCGGAATTACCGCCGTCGTGGCTGGAAGAGGGCGATAGCCGTTTTTGGTTGGGTACTGACGATCAGGGCCGCGATATTTTCTCGACCATCTTATACGGCTCGCGTCTGTCGCTGACCATCGGTCTGTTAGCCGTGAGTTTGCAGTTGCTGTTGGGCGTGGTGATCGGCCTGAGTGCCGGTTATTTCGGTGGCCGTATCGACAGTTTCTTGATGCGCTTTGCGGATGTGCAGTTGTCGTTCTCGACCATGATGGTGGCGATTATCGTGTCAGCGATTTTCCGTACCGCGTTGGGCGCAGAAATGTTTGCCCAATACGCGGTGGTGATGCTGGTGGTGATCATCGGGGTGGCCGAATGGCCGCAGTATGCCCGAACGGTGCGCGCCTCGGTCTTGGCTGAGAAGAAAAAAGAGTACGTGGAAGCCGCGCGAGTCATGGGGTTTAAAGCGCCGCGCATTATGTTCCGCCATATTCTGCCGAACTGCCTGTCACCGATTTTGGTGATCTCTACCGTGCAGGTGGCGAATGCCATCATGTCGGAAGCGGCGTTGTCCTTCTTGGGGCTGGGTCTGCCGGTGGATCAACCGTCACTGGGATCGCTGATCAGCATTGGATTTAACTATATTTTCTCGGGCTCGTGGTGGATCACCGCGTTCCCTGGCTTGGTATTGATCTCGTTGGTATTGGTGATCAACCTGCTGGGTGACTGGTTACGGGATGTGTTTAATCCGAAAATTTACAAAGGCTAATCACGACGCGGCATACCGTGTCGCGTTGTGATCGCCTCTCTGCCCGCCAGCACCGGTTGGTGCTGGCTAAATGACCCCGAGTTGATTACCGTGTAAGTCGATGACAGTAATGACAAAGGCGACACGATGATTGATATCGGGGTAAACCTCACCAACAGCCGTTTTGACAAAGATCGGGAAGATGTTGTTTTTCGCGCCCAAGCGGCCGGCGTACACGGCATGATCGTGACCGGCACCAGTATTGCGGAAAGCCAACAAGCATTGGCGATGGCCCTGCAGTGGCCGGGTTATTGCTACAGCACCGCTGGCGTGCACCCGCACGATGCTAAGTCGGTGGACGATTTAACCCTCCCCGCGATCCGCGCGCTTGCCGCCCACCCTGAAGTGGTGGCGATTGGCGAATGTGGCTTGGATTTCAACCGCGATTTTTCACCTCGTCCACAACAAGAAGCCGTATTTGAAGCACAATTGGCCCTCGCCGCTGAGCTGCATTTACCCGTGTTTATGCATTGCCGTGATGCCCATGAACGGTTCATGGCGATCTTGGCGCCTTGGCGCGATAAGCTGCCCGCGGCGGTGCTGCATTGCTTTACCGGCACCGAAGCCGAATTGCGGGATTGCTTGGCGTTAGATTTGCACATCGGCATTACCGGTTGGGTGTGCGATGAACGTCGAGGCACGGATTTGCGTGAGATCGTTGGCTTGATCCCGGACAATCGCTTGATGATTGAAACCGACTGTCCGTATTTATTACCGCGTAATCTGCGCCCCAAACCGAAGTCGAGCCGTAACGAACCACAGTATTTACCGCATATCGCCACCGAGTTAGCGGTGTGCCGCGGACAAACGGCAGAGGCGGTGGCCGCGAATGCTTACATCACCACCCAGGCTTTTTTTTATCTCGGATCCCCTGCCCAGTAACGGGAGTGGTATGATCGGGGGAAAAGTGATTAATCCCATATAAGGAGTATGCCGTGTCTGTTTCTATTCAGGGCGCGTTTCCAGCTCGTCGCATGCGTCGTATGCGCAAGCATGACTTTAGCCGCCGTTTGATGGCTGAAAATCAGATCTCTGTGAATGATTTGATCTACCCGATGTTTATTTTGGAAGGGGAAAACCGTCGTGAAACGGTGGCCTCTATGCCGGGTATCGAACGTCTATCTGTAGATTTGCTGCTGGAAGAGGCGGCGTATTTGGCCAAGCTGGGTATCCCAGCGATTGCCCTGTTCCCTGTGGTCTCTCAAGACGTGAAAACGGTGTTGGCTGAAGAAGCTTATAACCCGGATGGTTTGGTACAGCGTGCTGTACGTCAGCTAAAAGCGGCCGTGCCTGAATTGGGCGTGATCACGGATGTGGCGTTGGACCCGTACACGGTACATGGCCAAGACGGCATCATTGATGAAGACGGTTATGTGGTGAACGACATCACGACAGAGATTTTGATCAAGCAAGCCTTGTCTCATGCTGAAGCGGGTGTGGATGTGGTGGCACCGTCAGACATGATGGATGGCCGTATTGGTGCGATCCGTGAAGCGTTGGAAGCGGCGGGGCATATCCATACCCAAATCATGGCGTACTCAGCAAAATATGCCTCGAACTATTACGGCCCGTTCCGTGATGCGGTCGGCTCGGCGTCGAACCTGAAAGGCGGCGACAAGAAAACCTACCAAATGGATCCAGCGAACAGCGATGAAGCCTTGCATGAAGTGGCAATGGACATCAATGAAGGCGCGGACATGGTGATGGTGAAGCCGGGCATGCCGTACCTAGACGTGGTACGTCGCGTGAAAACCGAACTGAAAGTGCCGACGTTTGCTTACCAAGTGTCAGGCGAATACGCGATGCACATGGCAGCGATCCAAAATGGTTGGCTGAAAGAGCGCGAGACCGTGGTGGAGTCCTTGTTGTGCTTCAAGCGTGCCGGTGCCGATGGCGTGTTGACCTACTTTGCCAAGGTCGTGGCGGAATGGTTAGCGGAAGACGCTAAGCGTAACTAAGCCTCACTCGCGAATAGGATGATCAGGCACCTGTTTGCCTGAACCGTCGAATGAAAAAGCCGATGTCACTGTTTGTGATATCGGCTTTTTTGTGCGCGGTGTACCAGTAACGTCGTGCTCGCCTTACGGCTTCACATTACGGTTGATCGGGTTTTGCAGAGAGATCAGGGTTTCGGTCGACTGCACTTCATCAATCGCCTGCAATTTATCGATCAGGACATATTGCAGTTCCTCAATCGATTTACACATCAGCTTGACGAAAATATTGTAAGCGCCGGTGGTGTAGTAGGCCTCGACCACTTCATCCAGCGCATTGAGCTTGGCCAGTGCCGAATGGTAGTCGCGCGCGGCGTTCAGGTTGATGCCAATAAAGCAGCATACGTCATAGCCCAGCAGTTTATGGTTCACGATCACTTCGGTGCCGGTAATGATCGCGGCGGCACGCATTTTTTCGACGCGCACATGCACAGTTGCTGGGCTGACATGGAAGCGTTTCGCCATTTCAGCATACGGCGTGCGGGCATCGTTCATCAGGGCGTTCAGGATCTCACGATCTAAATCATCGATTCGGATTGGTGTGTTCACGGTTGATGCAATCCTTTGTTTGTATTGGTTTTATTGTGGCATATACTGCGTCGTCCCCGGTTATCTTAAAACAAATCAGTCAGATTGGCTCCTGCTGTGGCACTTGCCACAAGGAAAACCGTCTTTGCTGCGCGCCGGGCGAGAAACTCTTTAAACAGGATATAGGTGGCAGGGTGCGGTTTCTTCTTTCTCTTTTATTGGCGGGGTGGCTGTCTGCGTCTCCCCCTGTGTCGGCATCCACAACCTGCCATGATGTTTTAGTGATCCAGTCTTATCATCGAGGCATGCAGTGGTCAGATTCGTTGCAGACGGGATTAACACAAGCGATTGCACCCACTGATCTCGCCTTGCATGTGAACTATATGGACAGCAAGCGCTATCAGTCGCCTGAATTTTTGGCGGCGTTGGTGGAAATTTACCGTGCTAAATTCGAGCATGAGTGCTTCCGTGCCATTGTTGCCGTCGATAACCATGCTTTATGGCTGCTTAATCAATTGGCTGATGAGATTGGCGACACGCCCGTTATCTTTGTTGGGATCAATCACTATTCTCCCGAGCAACATGTCCGCATCCGCAAGGTCATTGGGATTTTGGACCAGACCGATCCCTCCGACAATATTGCCTTGGCGTTATCCGCTCAACCTGATCTTGAACATATTTATGTGATCGCGGATCACACGACTACAGGTCAGGCATTGTGGGCGGATATCGAGGACTTTATCGCAACGACCCCTTTGACCCCAACGATACACCGGGTTGATCAAGGCCGTTTTTCTGACGTCGTGGCTCACATGGCGACCGTGCCGGCCAACAGTGCGATTGTCTTTGCCTCTTTCTTCCATGACAGCCAAGGGAATTTTCTTGAAAGTGGGGACTTTTTAACCCTGTTAACGGCACAAGCGGCTGCCCCCGTGTACGCCTCATTCAGCTATATGCTGGAACATGGGGTCGTGGGGGGCGTGATGACCAGCGGCTACGAAAAAGGATTTACCGTGGGTCAGGTACTCAACACGCTGTTTCGTCGTGAGATCCCCCAGTTCCCACATTATGTCTATACCACCGGCAAGGCGTTGTTCAGTGCGCCGATGGTGGCGCGCTGGGACATGGATGTGTCACACCTTGCCACCGCCGAGGCGCCACCGTCGCTCTCGTGGTATCAGCGTTACCAGCGTGAAGTACAGGTCCTTGTGGTTGCGTCTGCCATCATGGGGGGGGTCATCGTGATATTGGTGATGGTGATCCGCCGTTTACGCAAAGGCGAACAGCGATTGCAGCAAAGTCATGCCTTGTTTGAAGGTGTCTTTGATCAAAGTTTCCAGTACATCGGTATTTTGGATGAAAACGGCCAGCTGTTGTCCGGTAACTTGGCTTTGCAAGCGTTGGTCGGACGCGCGGCACTGAAATACGATCGGCCGATGTGGCGTTGGTATTGCTGGAACACGCAGGCCATGATGGCCTTGAATCAAGCCTTCTCGGCCGTGACGTCAGAGCAGTCGATGCGGCTGGAGCTGGAGATTCAAAGTTATGAAGACGGCCACTGCATGTTGGATGTCGGCATCAAGCGGTTGCCAGAGACCACGCACAGCGGTGTGCAGTTTTTGTTTGAAGCGCGGGATGTCACCACTCGCCATCAGATGGAAGAAACATTACGTGAACGCGAGATCAGTTACCGTCTGCTGTATGAGCAGCAACCGGTCATGTTACTGACCGTTGATCACCAATCACGCATCCAGTCGGTGAATCAGTTTGCCGCGGATTTGTTGGGGTACAGTAAGCGTGAATTGCTGGGGCATAAGATCAGCAGTTTTTATGGCGAAGACGAAACCCTGCCACCACAATTTATGGCCACGCCGAGTACGGGCACTAACCAGCGAGTATGGCGACGTCAACTGCGTTATTGCTGTGCCGATGGCCGTCAGGTCTGGGTGCGCGAAACCCTTCGTCAGGGGCCACATCGTCAGGTGCTGCTGGTGGGGGAAGACATTACCGCTACGTATGCATTGGAAGCCCGTTTGGCCCATCAAGCCTGTCATGATGATTTGACAGATCTGTATAACCGCAGCCACTTTGAACAACATTTGGATCAAGCATCGCAGGAAGCGCGTGATAACGGGGCACAGCACGCGATGCTGTATATCGATCTGGATCAGTTCAAAATCATCAATGATACGGCGGGGCATGAGGCCGGTGATGAAGCCCTTAAGCAAGTGGCATTGCTGTTGCGAGACATCACGCCGGCCTCGGCGACCTTAGCGCGCCTCGGTGGGGATGAGTTCGCCGTGATCCTTTTGCATTACAGTTTGGCGGAGGCGGATGCTTTTGGCCGAGAGGTGCTGAGGGTACTGGAAGCCTCCGAGTTTTATTGGAAAAATACCCGTTTCAGTTTTAGCGGCTCGATTGGCCTGCGGATGATTGATGAAACCGCAGGCTCGGCGCAACAGGTACATGCGCAGGCCGATACAGCCTGTTATGCCGCCAAAGATGAAGGGCGTAACCGTCTGCATGTCTACCACCCTGGTGATGAAGAGTTGCGCCGCCGAGAATTGGAAATGGAATGCGTTAACCTGATCCGCCGTGCCTTGGCGGATCGGCGCTTGGAAATTTATGCCCAGCAAATTTCGCCACTGACTCCGCACAGCGGGCGTCATCATTATGAGATTTTAGTGCGTATTCGCAATGAAGATGGGGAGATGGTATCACCCGCGATCTTCATGCCGGCGGCTGAGCGCTATAATTTAGCCCACCGTATTGATCGTTATGTGGTGACTGAAGTGGTGAGTTGGTTATGTGCGCACCCTGACGCGGTGGATGCTCTCGACATGTGTGCGATTAACCTGTCGGGGCAATCAATGGGGGATCGGGACTTCGTGCAATTTTTACTGGCGCAGATCAGCCAGTCGGGCTTGCCGACCCATAAGTTGTGTTTGGAAATCACCGAAACCGCGGCGATCGGCAACTTGAGTGAAGCCATTCGCCTGTTTGGTCAGTTGCGGGCGTTGGGCTGTCGGATTTCACTGGATGACTTTGGATCGGGCTTATCGTCATTTGGTTACCTGAAGCGCATGCCGGTCGATATTATTAAGATTGATGGCATGTTTGTGCGTGATATGGCCAACGATGAGATGGACTTCGCCATGGTCAAAGCCATCAATGAACTGGCAAAGACGATGGGGAAGCAGACGGTGGCCGAATTTGTTGAGGATGATGCGATTCTGGCATGCCTGAAGACGATAGGGGTCGATTATGCACAAGGGTACCTGTTTGGGCGGCCGCAACCGTTAGACGCCCTGGTTGCGCAATTGAGCCACCGCCAAGAGGTGGTATAATCCGCCCCCATCTCCTGCGACGGCAGGAAACCGTATTGATTGGAGAGCCTTGTGCAACTAGCCCTTATTTGTGATAACCCTGAACGCCAACCTGATCTGGACCAACTCGCTGCACGTTGGGGACTGAGTCATGATCCTGACTGCGCGTTTGCCTTGGTGCTGACCGACGAGCGTTTAGAGCTGCACAAGCGTGACGAACCCAAGTTGGGCGCAGTCTACGTGGATTTAGTGAGTGGGGCTGCTGCGCACCGTCGTAAGTTTGGTGGTGGTCGTGGCCAGGCGATTGCAAAAGCGGTCGGCCTGAAAGGCGGCGTATCCCCAACCGTGGTGGACGCGACGGCAGGCTTGGGGCGTGATGCCTTTGTATTGGCCTCGTTAGGGTGCAAGGTGCAAATGGTGGAGCGCCATCCGGTGGTGGCGGCCTTATTGGATGATGGGTTGGCGCGTGCCAAAGCCGACCGTGAAATCGGCGGTTGGATCAGTGAGCGTTTGAGTTTACTGCACGCGTCCAGTCATGATGCCCTCGATCAATTGGCCGCCGATCCGCACTTCGTGGCACCGGATGTGGTGTATTTGGATCCGATGTATCCGCACAAGAAAAAATCGGCGTTGGTGAAAAAAGAAATGCGCGTATTCCAGACCTTGGTCGGGGCCGATAACGATGCGGATGCCTTGTTGGCACCGGCGCTGCAATTAGCGACTAAGCGTGTGGTGGTCAAACGTCCGGATTACGCCGAATGCTTGGCAGACCAAACGCCGTCGGCCGTGATTGAAACCAAGAAAAACCGTTTTGATGTCTATGTCAAAGCGGCGATGAAGTAGCCTTTGCTGACGCAGGGCGATATTCTCATTGAGAAATGATGGCAGTACGTATGGATAGGCGAGGTGGCCATCGGTGCGGTAAGCGGGAGAACAGGCATGGCGAAGTCATTGTGTAAATACCGGCGGATTGAGCTGGCGGATCAGTTTGACGCGATCAGCCAGATAGTCAGTGTGCCGAATTATATATGCAGCAGTTGTGCACGGGTGGCGTCGAAAAAAGTCTACCTGTGTAAGCCCAGTGCGTTACCGCACACGGCCGTGCATGCGCCGTTGCCGTCGGTTGTCTCACCGACCGGATTACCGGTACTGACGTCTGCCGCGATGGAAGCGGCCCCTGTCGCCAGCGCGGTGCATGAGGTGGTCACCACACACGATGACAGCTGGGCAGTGGAAGCGGGCTCGGACGTGACGGAGACACTGTCGAGTCACGCATCGCGTAAGCAAATCAAAAAACTGACGAAGTTGGCGAAAAAGAAACGCAAGATGCTGAAGAAAGCGGCCAAGGCGGTGAAACGCTATGAGAAGGTGCTGGGTAAGGTGAAGACGGCATTGGCGCGGTAGCGCAGCATGGCGAAATAACGGGCATAAAAAAAACCTCCTGACGGAGGTTTTTTTATAATGGGATTATGACTCTTTGATCAGTACTGCCGTCATGAGGCAGGTGATCACAGCAACAATGATCCCAGATACGATTAACCAAGGAAGCATATCCATAGTTAGTTATCCATCTGTAGAGCAATAAGAACCCCTATTAGATGATGTTTACATTTTGTTATCAATAGTTTGGATACAAGCTGAAACGCCTGTTAACACTTAGAAACAGTAATGGTAAGTTATTAATATTTGTATTTTTATAGGGAATAAAAAAGCACCCGTTCGGGTGCTTTTTGATGAAGGAATGTGACAGTTTTGCCTGAGGGGGTGATCCGCTCAGTAACGCTTAGGCCGGCTTGTTGGGTAACGCCAGTGTTAACGCTTCACGCGACAGGGTCGCTGCGCCTTGGGTGTCTTCCAACTTATCCAGTACCTCGATCAGGTAACCGTAGTCGACCACATTCGGACGCAGGGCAATCGCTTTCTCCAAATGCTGCTTGGCGTCTTCCCACTTGCCTTCACGCATAAACAACTGACCCAGCGCACTGTGCGTGCTTGGGTTGCTGCTGTCATAGCGCAGCAGTTCTTGCAGGCGCACAATCGCAGGGTGGTTATCTGGCAAGTTCAGCGCCGGTACCAAGGCGATCAGGCTTTCATCGGAGTTTTTCTTCAACGCATCACGCAACACCGTATAGGCTTCGTTGTCGGCATGGTGTTGGCTCATCAGGCGCACAAAGCAGGCGATCAACTCTGGGCGTTGCTTCTCTTTGCGGCTCAGGCTGTTCCAGTAGCCCATCAGGCCTTCGGTGCCTTGGTGTTTGGCCATGTGATGCATGATGCCGCATTCGGCTTTCAGTGCCAGTTCAAACGACGCTTCAGCACTCAGCACACCTGCTTTTTCAAGTTGTGGCAGGCTGGCCAACAAAGGCTTCCAGTCTTCCAGCTTGATGTAGCATTCTTTAAGCAGGCTAAGCAGTACCGGATTGCGGCTGTGATCGTGCTGAATATCTTGCAAGGTCGCGACGGCTTGTTCGTACTGTTGCTGACGGAATTGCAGCTTGGCACGGGTCAGGGCGACAGCCAGGCTTTGACCGTCGATGTCCGCGGCCAGTTTCAAGTATTCGTCACGTTGGCTGGCATTGCCTTGGCCTTGTGCCGCTTCGGCGGCAGCCAAGTAGTTCAGCAACGGGGTGTCGCTGTGCTTGGCCGATTTCACAACCAGCTTTTCGGCCTGCTTCCAGTCACCTTCAATCACCTTCATCAAACCCACAGAGGTTTGTTGGCGGGCTTTGCGGGCTTTACGGCCAGAGAACCAACCACGGGTACTGCTGCTCAGTGAGAACAGGCGCTTTAACAAGGTTTCGAGCAGGAAGAAGGCGCCAAACAGCACCACAACCAGCAAAATCAGCGTGGTCAGGCTCATTTCCAGCGTCTGGTTTGCCGCCGAAATTAAGACATACCCTTGGTTACCCGCGAGCATCGGCCCGGCAACCACCCCTGCGATCAGGGCGACAACCAGCAGTAAAAGTCGGATCATGCTGGGTTCTCCTCTGCGTTCAGTGGTGTCACTTGCTGGCGCAGGCGATCACGGATGGCATCGGTGATCAGCACAGATGATTTCAGCTTATTCGGGTAATTCACATCAATCTTTTTCTGCGACAGCTTGTCGAGATCACTGACAAATTCTTGTACCGATTTATTGTCCATGTCGTAGAACTGCTCAGCCCATTCTTTGGCCAACGTCAGTGACGAACGATACACGTCTTCTTGTTCTCGGTAGACCGCCGTAATGGCCGTTGTCAGCTTCCACTTGATGTTTTCCTGCAAGTAGAAATCCTGCTTTGGCGACAACAGTGGGATCACGCTGCCATCACGAGTACGGTAAGTGACAAAGTGTTCACTGAAGCTTTTCAGTGACGTCATCAGGTTGGTTTTCCAGTCATCCACAGAGGTCGACACTTCGGCTTTTTCTGTGATTTCGGCGTCAGGAATGATGGCATTCGCCAACGGCAGAGTGGGAATCGCTTCTTGCAGGGTATCGAGGCTCAGCACGATGCCATCACGATCAACAAGAGGAATGGCTTTTAACGTGGTGATATCCGAGCGCATTGCGCGGCGGATCGGAGTCAGGCTCGGATCGTTCAGCTCCGCAATGCGGTGGTCTGCTGATTCCAGCAAAATGATCGCGCTGACGGCATCGTGTTCCAAGTTCAGTTTGCGGCCCGCCATTTTCACCAAATAATCCGCTTCGGCCAGTAGCCAATCATTCGGACGACGGCCTTTGACTTCGGCTAATGCCATTTGCAGGCTGGTGATGGAGTTTTCTTGCTGAGAGAGGGCGACCTCTGTTTGTTGCAAGGCACCCGTGACTTGTTTCTGGGTCGCTTGCTGTGACGTTTTCAGCGAGGCTTGCAGTGAAGACTGCAGGGTGGTGATTTCTTGCTGCAATGCCGTCATTTGGGCATTTTGCGCCAGTGTTTGCTGGTGGCCGTGGTAATACAAACCGGCACCGAGTGCGATCACAAGGGCGATAGCCACCAGACCGGTTTTGCTGCCGCTTGATTTCTCTGCGGGGGCGGTAGGGGCATTAGCGGGCGCTGCGGATGGGGTGCTTGATGCAGGCTTGTCCGTTTGTGCCTTGTTAGCGGCCTGTGGAGAGGCGGCTTTCGCTGCGGACTGTGATGGTTCAGCCGCGTTGTCTTTATTGGTTTTTTTATCAGTCATCCGATTTTCCCATTGTGCCTTTCTTGCTTAGGGTGGTGAATAGCGGGCCATTGGCCGCACTGCCCACATTGGAAATAAAACGATAACCAAGCCGGGTGGCTTGATCGGCGATTCGCTGGCTTGGTACGAAAAGCTGGCATTGAAGAAACCAAGCCTTGGCGCTGTCTGGGACCAGTTGGGTCAAGAACGCCAGTTGTTCACCACTGGTTACTACCAGGGCATCCATGCCTGCACATAGCCATTGCTGGCACAGGAGTTGACCATCAAGCGGTAGCCACTCGCGGCGGTAGGTTTCGCAATAGCGCACCTCGGCACCACGTTGTAGCAGCTGTTGGTAAATCGCCTCTCGACCGCCGTTGCCTCGCAGGATCACCACGCGTTTTCCCTTCACCTGATCGAGGATCGGTAAACGTAATACCCCTTCACTGTCACAGTCTGTTTCTGGGCAATGAATAGGCTGGTTTGTGTGGCGTTTCATCGTGGCGGCGGTTTTATGGCCAACGGCTATATAATGCACGTTTTTTGGCCAACTGACACCTACCGACAGCAAGTAATTGTGCGCAAAGTCGGCGGCGTGAGCACTGATTACAATCAGAAAATCGTCAGATTGTAAGGCGTGCAGGCAAGTCGGGAGGACAGAGAGTTCATGCCCCGGCTGAATATGCAACAGGGGCTGAGAAAGGGCACTGATCCCCGCAGCATTGAGCTGCTGAGCAAGCGCAGGGCCGTCAGGGGCTGGGCGGGTGATCAGTACGGTCATTAGTGGTTGCCGTAAAGTGTATCAAGGATCTGCTTAGCACCGTCAGCCAATAGCTGCTCGGCCAGTTGGACACCGAGTGCTTCGGCATCGACTTGTGCGCCACGGATCTCGCCGGCCACAATTTGGCTGCCGTCCGGTTCACCGACCAGCGCACGTAACCAAATTTGATCGCCTTCCAGCTCTGCATAGCTACCGATTGGCACCTGACAGCCGCCTTGCAGACGGTTGTTCATGGCACGCTCACACAGCACACGGGTGGTGGTGTCGGCATGGCTGAGGGCGCTCAACAATTGACGCACGCGATCATCATCCAAACGGCACTCAATACCCACTGCGCCTTGGCCCACGGCGGGCAGGCTGACTTCTGGGGCAATGGCACCACGAATACGGTCGTGCATGTTCAAACGCATCAAACCGGCGCAGGCCAGAATAATGGCATCGTATTCACCGTTATCGAGCTTGCCCAAACGGGTATTTACGTTGCCACGCAAATCTTTCACGATCAGATCAGGACGCTGAGCGCGTAACTGGCACTGACGACGCAAGCTAGATGTGCCGACGACAGCGCCAGCGGGCAACTGTTCAATGCTGTCATAGTGGTTAGAAACAAAGGCATCACGCGGATCTTCGCGCTCACAAATGGTGACTAAGCCCAGTCCTTCAGGAAACTCGACCGGCACGTCTTTCATTGAGTGCACGGCGATGTCAGCGCGGCCTTCCAGCATCGCGACTTCCAGCTCTTTGACAAATAATCCTTTACCGCCAACTTTGGCTAATGGCGTGTCCAGAATAATGTCACCTTTGGTAACCATCGGGACCAGCTCGACGACTAAGCCTGGGTGGGCTTGTTCAAGGGCATCTTTCACAAATTCAGCTTGCCACATCGCCAGCGGGCTTTTGCGGGTGGCAATGCGGATAGGGGTCTCAGTCATACAGTGATTCCACAGTTCTCGTTAGCAATAGCATTGATTTATAGTCTAATCCTACCATTACTGAGCAGGGATGGTAATTCGTGTGTTGCTGTCAGTGCGTCGACGCAGTATTGTCTTGATCTGGGGAAGGATTAATGTGACTCCTCTCACGGAACCCTCATGCAAAAATATGATCTAGACCCGCAAAGTGGCGATTTTGTCCGGGTGTACTAGCTTGATGAGGGGCAGGCTACGGATGGGTCGAGCCAGCAACATGACAGTGCATTCATATTTTGTCACAAAACGTTATTATCTTTACGGTTAATGCAAAAACTGTTAGATTGATCACGTTTTTACTCCTGGGCAGAGTTCTCTCTACCGCATTTAGTGACAAGATTTGGGCCGCTCTGAAGCTGGCAGCTCTTGGAAGAGTAATTTGCAGAACTATATCGAAACGCTAAAAAGCAGACAGGATCAGCTCAACGAGCTTCGTCTAACACGAGCCCGTGCCGCGATGAGCGCCCAATCGGTGCAGGTTTTTGACATCTTGCCTGTCTTGCTTCATTACAATCACCCGGCGATCCCTGGTTACCTTGATCAGGCGGTATCGGTCGGGATCGCGTCGTTTTCTGCGACCGAACCTCAGCAGCAGTTCATTGACGACTGTTGCCTTGCTGTTTCTGCTACTCTTACCTCGCCAACGGCTGAACGCCTGCCTATTTTGGGTCTGTATGCCATGGGCAGTACGGCCTCATTGGGGCAAAGCCTGACCAGTGATCTTGATATCTGGGTCTGCGTTCGTACCGATATGCCAGCCGATGCGCGCCAAGCGCTCGATGCCAAATGCGCCCTTGTCTCTGAATGGGCCATGACCCAAGGCGTAGAAGCCAACTTCTTCTTGATTGACGAAAATCGTTTCCGCGATAACTTTTCCGAGCAAATGACCGGTGAAAACTGTGGCTCGAGCCAGCACTTGTTGCTGCTGGATGAGTTTTACCGTTCTGCCGTGTGTTTGGGTGGCCAACCATTACTATGGTTTATGGTGCCGCCGGAAATGGAAGAGTGTTACGACGACTATGTCTGCTACTTAGTCAAAGGCGGGTTTATCCGTCGTGATGAGTGGATCGATTTTGGTGGGCTGTCCCGCATTCCAGCCGAAGAATACTTTGGCTCGAGCTTGTGGCAGCTGTACAAGAGTATCGACTCCCCGTACAAGTCCGTGCTGAAAGCGATTTTGCTGGAAGCGTATTCTTGGGAATACCCGTACACCCAGTTATTGAGTGTGGACGGTAAGCGCCGTTTCTTCGCCATCGATCGTACCGAATTCTGTATGGATGCGTACTTCCTGATGCTGGAGAAGGTGACCCGTTACCTTGAGCGGATCAGCGATCATCGCCGTTTGGATTTGGTGCGCCGTTGCTTCTACCTCAAAACCCATGAAAAGTTGACCCGCAAACCCGGTTTGGGCTCGGTGCCGTGGCGCCGCAAGGTGCTGGAAGAGCTGACCACATCATGGGGTTGGTCGTACGACGTATTGCACGAACTCGATAACCGCCGTGATTGGAAAGTGGAGCTGGTGAAAAGCGCTCACAACGGTTTGCTGGATGCGTTGATGCTCAGCTACCGTAACCTGATCCGATTTGCCCGTCGCAATAACATTACCTCAGCCATCAGTCCGGAAGACATCAGTATTCTGGCGCGTAAGCTCTACGCGGCGTTCGAGGTGTTGCCGGGGAAAGTGACGCTGCTTAATCCGCAGTTGTCGCCGGATCTGCACGAACAAGATTTAACCCTGATCCAAGTGCCGGCTGGTCGCAAGAATACGGCGGGCTGGTACTTGTATAAACAGCCGCTGGATCCGATTGCCATCATGGGCCGTCCGGCGCTGGAGCATAACCGCTACCTGAGTAAGCTGGTGGCGTGGGCATATTTTAATGGCTTGTTGACCGAATCGACCTGTTTGCACACCGTGGTGCGTGACTCGGCGTTGGACATCGATAAGCTCTACCAATTGGTCAGCGATATTCGCAACACCTTCCCGATCCGTCGCCCGCAACCGAGTTTGCAGGCGCTGTCGAGCCCGTGTGAGATCCGCCAGTTGGGGTTGTTTATCAACTTAGAAAACGATCCGACCACCGCGCTAAAAAATCGCTCGGTGCGGTTTGATTTCAAAAACACCGACATTTTCAGCTACGGCCCAGAGCAACAATGTTTGGTGGGCAGTGTGGATTTGGTGTACCGCAACTCGTGGAACGAAGTGCGTACGCTGAACTTCACCGGCGAAAATGCCATGCTGGATGCGTTGAAAACCGTACTCGGTAAAATGCACCAGGATGCGTTGCCACCGGAATCGGTCGACGTGTTCTGTTACAGCAAACACATGCGCGGCCTGATCCGTAACTTGGTGTACCAGTTGGTGGCCGAATGTATCGAGATGCGATTAAAACCGGTTGAGCAGGAAAAACGTCGCCGCTTCAAAGCGATCCGTATCGGTCAGCAGACTCATGGTTTGTTCTTTGAACGCCGTGGCGTGTCCGTGCAGAAACTGGAAAACTCGGTGGATTTCTACAGCTGTATTTCCACCAATAAACTGATGGGTGCTGCGAACTTGGTGATGGGCAAAACCGATGAGCCACACCCGCCGGAAATCGTCGATGCGTACGCCAGTGAAGGCTTGATCCAGTTCTTCTTTGAAGACTGTGATGACGGTTTCAACATCTATATTTTGGATGAAGCGAACCGCATTGAAGTGTATCGCCAGTGCAGCGGTAATAAAGACGAAATGGTGCATGGGGTGAACCGTTTTTACACCTCATCGCAAGATCGCTTCTGCTACAGTGCCAACTTCATTAACTTTAATTTGCCGCAATTTTACGACATTGTGCGCAACGACAAGGGTGAACCACAGGTACTGCCGTTTAAAAGCGGGCAACAGCCGCCGCGTTGTCCGGTGACGCCTTCCGTCAATGCCGTGTTGAACGTTGCCTCTCGTTGATCGCTATCGCGAGTTTACGTGTGCCGCAGAAACAAAAAACGAGAGCTTAGGCTCTCGTTTTTACGTTGTGGGCAGAGGCATTTGCATTCAGGCTTACCATGTGGGTTTACCAGTTAACCGCTTCGCCCGCATGCACCGTGCATTCTTGCTTCACGAGCGCGATCAGCTCCGCGCCACTGCGGGTACAGTGCCACTCACCGTCTTGGTATTTGAAATGGTAACCGCCGGATTTTGACGCTAACCAAATTTCATGCAAGGGCTCTTGACGGTTGATCACGATCTGGCTGCGGTTTTCAAATTCCAGCGTCAGGACATTGCCCATGGTCTCGAATTCAATGTCCACACCGGATTCCTCGATGCCTTCTTCAATGCGCATTAGCACGTCATCGGCCAACTTATGGAATTCTGTATCATTCATCCCGGTTCATCCTATTGCTTTTCCTAGTATGGGTGCGATTATAGAGGGCAATGAAATGATAATCACTGGCTTTGACAAATGCGTAAAGGTTTATTAGCAATTTTACTTCTGGGTGTACTGGCGCTGACTGGCTGTGGCCAGAGTGGACCGTTGTACATGCCTGACGATACCGAGCAGCCGCAAGACTCATAACAAGACAGACAGGGAAGAGACGACATTGGATTATTTTAATTACCAGCAAGATGGCCAGCTCTGGGCCGAAGAGGTACCACTGACCGAGTTAGCCGCGCGCTTTGGCACGCCGCTTTACGTGTATTCACGCGCCACATTGGAACGCCATTGGCATGCGTTTGATCAGGCGGTGGCCGATCACCCGCATCTGATCTGTTACGCGGTGAAAGCGAACTCTAACTTAGGGGTACTGAACGTACTGGCTCGCTTGGGCTCTGGCTTTGACATTGTCTCTGGCGGTGAGCTGGAGCGCGTGATCGCTGCCGGTGGTGATCCGCGTAAAGTCGTTTTCTCAGGCGTGGGGAAAACCGCGGCAGAGATGCAGCGGGCGTTGGCGCTGGGGATCAAATGCTTCAATGTGGAATCCGAACCTGAGCTGGAACGCCTGAATCAGGTCGCCGGCGAGATGGGCGTGGTGGCACCGGTCTCTTTACGGATCAATCCGGATGTCGATGCGCAAACCCACCCGTATATTTCGACAGGCCTGCGTGATAACAAATTCGGTATCGCGTTTGACCGCGCTCCCGCCGTGTACCGTTTGGCGCATGAGCTGCCACACTTACACGTGGTGGGCATGGACTGTCACATTGGCTCGCAGCTGACGGCGTTGACACCGTTTGTGGATGCCACTGATCGCTTGTTAGCGTTGATTGATACCTTGCACGCCGAAGGCATTACCATTCAGCACTTGGATGTCGGAGGGGGGTTAGGCGTGACCTACAATGATGAGTGCCCGCCTGAGCCAGCAGAGTATGCCAAAGTCTTGATGTCGCGTTTAACCGCCCATCCAGAGCTTGAACTGATCTTCGAGCCGGGGCGTGCGATTGCCGCTAATGCCGGGGTGATGCTGACGCGGGTGGAATACCTCAAGCATACCGAGCACAAGAATTTTGCCATTGTTGATGCGGCGATGAACGATTTGATCCGTCCAACCTTGTACCAAGCGTGGCAGGCCATTGTGCCCGTGAGCCCGCGCGCCGGTGAAGCACTCACGTATGATTTTGTTGGCCCGATCTGTGAAACCGGTGATTTTATCGGGAAAGATCGCACATTATGCTTGGCACCGGGCGATTTGCTGGCGGTACGCTCAGCCGGTGCCTATGGCTTCGTGATGGCATCAAACTATAACTCCCGTGTTCGAGCAGCAGAGATCATGGTCGACGGCCAGCAGGCGCACGTGGTGCGTGAGCGTGAAGAATTAGCGCAACTGTGGCAGTTTGAGCATCGTCTGCCCGAATAATGGATAAGGAACATCATGCAGGTTAATTTTGCAAAAATGCATGGGCTGGGTAACGACTTTATGGTGGTCGATTGTGTTACCCAGAACGTCTTCTTCTCGCCGGATTGCATCCGGCGCTTGGCCGATCGCCATCGTGGCGTGGGGTTTGATCAACTGCTCGTGGTGGAGCCGCCTTACGATCCTGAAAGCGATTTCCACTACCGCATCTTCAATGCCGATGGCAGTGAAGTCGAGCAGTGTGGTAACGGTGCCCGCTGCTTTGCCCGTTTTGTCTGGATGAAAGGGCTGACCAATAAATACCATATCTCGGTCAGTACCAAAGCGGGAAAAATGGTGCTCAAGTTGGAAAACGACAACCAAGTCACGGTGAACATGGGTGTGCCCAACTTTGAACCGGGCAAGGTGCCGATTAAGGCCAAGCAAAGCGAAAAAACCTACATATTACGGGCCGGTGAAGCGACCGTTTTCTGCGGTGCCGTTAGCATGGGTAACCCGCATTGTGTAACCATTGTGGATGATGTCGACACCGCCGATGTTGAAACGCTGGGGCCGTTATTGGAGTCCCATGAGCGTTTCCCTGAACGTGTGAACGCCGGCTTTATGCAGGTGATCGATCGCAATACCGTGAAGTTGCGGGTGTACGAACGCGGCGCAGGGGAAACCCAGGCGTGTGGCAGCGGTGCGTGTGCGGCGGTGGCGATTGGTCGTCAACAAGGATTGCTGGATGAAGACGTAACAGTGTCTTTGCCGGGCGGTGAATTGCAGATCCATTGGCAAGGTGAAGGCAAGCCGCTCTATATGACCGGGCCAGCCGCGCATGTTTATGATGGACAAATCGTACTATGACCGATGTTTCGTCGCTTGAGCGACCGAGCACGCCTGCCGGGTTAACCGAGCAGGACGTGGCCGATTTTTTACAAGCGAACCCAGACTTTTTCATTCGTCAGCCAGAGTTGCTGACCCGTATTCAAGTGCACCACCCGGATCGCGGGGTGGTGTCGTTGGTGGATATTCAATTGGAACGACTGCGCCGTCAGGTGGGGGAGCTGGAAGAGAAAATTGCCGATTTGATCGGCGTCGCCAGTCAGAACAGTGTGCTGTTTGAAGAGTTTGCCCGCGCGCAACAACAGTTGTTCCAGTCTCATCATATCTATCAGGCGATCAGTGTGCTCACGGCGTTAGCGGAACGGCTTCACCTGGATGTCACGGTGCGGTTGTTTGATAGCCTGGACGATGACATCTTTATGCCGCGTCAGGCGTTTGATGAATTCCGTCGTTCCCATTTGGCGTCACGGACCGTGTACCTCGGGCGTCTGCGTCAGCAGGAGCGCACCTTGTTTTTTGACGACGCGCCACAACTCGGCTCGTTTTTGGTTCTGCCGTTTGGGCAGGAGCGACCGATGGGTGTCTTGGCATTTGCCAGTGCCGATGGCGGTCATTTTCAACCGGCAATGGACACCTTGTTTGTGGAGCAGTTAGCGATGGTGTTGGCCCGTTTGATCCACCATTGGGAATATACCCGCGAGGTCATTGAATGAGTTTGCCCGATTCACTGGAAAAACCGTTATTGCGGTTTTATGAGTATGTACGCAGCGAGCGAGGGCTCAGCTTGCATACCCAGCATAACTACAAACGCCAGCTCACCACCTTGGCAGAACAGCTGGTGGCCTTAGGGGTCACTGACTGGCAAACCGTAGATGCGGGCTGGGTGCGTCAGTTGGCCAGTAAAGGCATGCGTGATGGTCTGAAAGCCAGCAGCTTGGCGATGCGCTTGTCTTCGCTGCGCAGCTTCTTTGATTACTTAGTTTCACAAGGGGTGTTGCCGGCCAATCCGGCCAAAGGGGTGTCGGCCCCGCGTAAAGCGCGTCCGTTACCGAAAAACCTCGATGTGGATGAAATGGATCAGCTGCTCAGTGTGGATGGTGATGATCCACTGTCGATTCGCGACCGCGCGATGATGGAGTTGATGTACGGTGCCGGCTTGCGTTTGTCTGAGTTGGTGTCACTCGATGTTAAAGACATCAGCTTGCGCAAAGGCGACTTACGCGTGATCGGTAAAGGGGACAAAGAACGTATTGTCCCCTTTGCGGGTTTAGCCAAAGAGTGGGTCGGCCATTGGCTGCAGGTGCGCAGTGAGATCGCTGCGGTCGATGAACCCGGCTTATTTGTGTCGAAATTGGGCTCGCGGATCTCTAACCGGAATGTGCAAAAGCGCATGATGGAATGGGGGCAGAAACAAGCAGTGTCGAGCCACATTAATCCGCATAAATTACGCCATAGCTTCGCGACCCACATGCTGGAATCTTCTGGAGACTTGCGTGCGGTACAAGAATTATTGGGGCACGCTAACCTCACCACTACCCAGATCTATACGCACTTGGACTTCCAACATTTGGCCAAGGTGTATGATGAGGCGCACCCGCGCGCCAAGCGCAAGTGAGTCGTGCGCGTTTAACTTGAATAAACAAGTAGGATCCGATGCAAGTGTACCGCCCCTTTCCGGCCCCCAAGGCTATCACGTTCGATCTTGATGACACCCTGTATGACAACCGTCCGGTGATCCGACGGGCGGAGCAGGCGATGTATGATTGGTTGGCGCGTGAGCACCCCGTGACCAACGGCATGGGGCCTGCTCGTTGGCAGGCGTTGAAGCAGGCGGTCGCGCAGGTCGATCCGTTCTTGCATCACGATGTGACGCAATGGCGGTTTGAGTACCTGAAGATCGGGCTGATGCAATTTGGTTATCCCTTGGTGCTGGCTGAACAAGCCGCACAACAGGGTGTAGATCATGTGTTGGCGGTACGTAACCAAGTGGACGTGCCAGCAGAAACGCACCGTGTGCTGACGGCGTTATCGCAACGCGTGCCATTGGTGGCGATCACCAACGGTAATGTAGATGTAGAAAAGATTGGACTCGCCCCGTATTTTTCAGCGGTGTTTATGGCGGGTCGTGACGGCATGGCCAAACCAGAATCGGACTTGTTTGTGCAGGCAGCGCATCACTTAGGCGTGGCACCGAGTGCGATTTTACATGTCGGTGATCATCCCGTGAGTGATGTGGGTGGAGCGCTGCAGAACGGCTTTCGTGCCTGTTGGTTCAATGATCAAGATCGGCAGTGGGGCGATGATGCGCGCGCGCAGTGGCAGCCGGATGTGGAAATCACTGCGCTGGCCCAATTGTTATCGCTGTTGGATGGCGATAACGGGAAGTGAATTGCTTGCAGAGGCTTTGCTGACATACGATAAAAAACGGGCCATGTGCCCGTTTTTTTGTGTCTGTAAAAAGTGACAAGCCGTATTGAGTGCGCCGCTATTGGATGAGCTGCGGCTTAGGCTGCTCACTGAACAATCTGTCCAGTGAAATGGCACCAGCGCCCCAGAAGACATTCACCAACAGCATCATGCCCCACAGTTGGTGGTCGAAAAAGCCCTTCTCCCACAGTAAGGGGTATGACACCACGGCCATGATATTGAACACAAATAACACCAACGCCATCGGGCGAGTGAATAACCCTAAAGCCAAGAAAACCGGCAGGATCAGTTCAGCAGCGGTGCCGAGGTAGGCGGCCCACAGCCACGGCAATACCGGCACCTGATACTCATATTCAAACAAGTACAGGGTGCTGTCCCACGTCGAGTATTTGATCATGCCTGACTGGAAAAAGACCCAGGCGACCCATAAACGGGTGAACAATAACAGTAGCGGGGTAAGCGGATCAGTGAGGCGCTGAGCGGTGGCGTCCAGGTGTTTGAAAAAGTGCAGCATACTTACCCTCCTGTTTGGTCTTTAAATGGTGTGTTGTGAGCGGTTTGAACGGTGTCCGGCAAGCCATGAACCGCCGTAAACACATTCTGTTGGATCAACGGACCGAGCATAGCCAGCATGGCGGCTGAAGCGGTACTTAATGGTAATTGCTGTTGGCACAAGGCGATCAGGGCGGTGCCCTCTGGTGTTGTTGGTTGCACCCAGATCCCCTCCTCGCGATGCTGCACAATGACCGACTCCGGTTGTGTCATGTCGATGACCTCCACCTCATTGCGTTGGATCATCAGCCACAAGGTCGCGACTGCATGATCGGCCGTGAAGCCTGTGGTGGTGGCCGCCGGCTCAAACCGCAGACGACCGATGTTGTCGTCATTGATGTGGGCCAACTGCGCCATATCAAACGCGGGCGTGATCGGCATGTGTTGTCGTGCCACATCGACTAACCACTCCAAGCGGGCTAAATCTGGCAGATAGGGCACCGCTTCGGCCAGTGCTGGTTGCTCGGCCATGATGGCACAGAGGGTGTCTGCAAAGCCGCCTCCGTAGTCACTGACATCCCCTTGGCTGAGCGGCATGTTGAGCACATGCTGACGCGCCAGTTGATCAAAGCAGTCCTCTCCGACGACCGCAGCGGTACAGGGGTAGGTCGCCTGGAGGACGTCTGTCAGACTGATGATGAAGTTATTGCGGTAGAGTTGGATGCGCTGTTCAGGCGTGAAATCGCCGCCCTGTACCTGCTCCGTTACATCACTGGCGTGATAATGCAAGGCGTGTGAAAAGGCCTGCTGCAGTTCGCGCAAAGAAGGCGCTGCCGCCTGTACGGATCGTGTGTTAGGTGACGATGAGTCCATGGTTCGCCTCCTGCTGGATGATAAGGCTCGCTTTGTCCGCTTCCTGTTGGAGCACGGCAAAGTCAGGAATATCGAGATCCCACTCGATAAGGGTCGGCACCAGCCCATGTTGCGGCGTATGTTGGCGTACCCATTGGCGATACAACTGCCAGACCGGTTCACTGACCGGATGGCTGTGGGTATCAATCCAAATCTCGCTGTCATCGACCGTTTTCACCGTAAAGCCCGCCAGATGGATTTCTTTGACCGTCGCCGGATCAATCGCGGCTAAATACTGCTGACAATCAAAGCCGTGGTTGAAGGCACTGACATAGATGTTGTTGAGGTCGAGCAGCAAATGGCAGTCCGTCCGTTGTTGTACTTGCTGGAGAAACTCCCATTCCGGAATGGTGGAATGGGTAAACGCCAAGTAACTGGACGGGTTCTCAATCAGTAAGCGTCGGCCTAACACCTCCTGTACCTGTTCGACTTTTTGGCAGAAAAGGCGCAGCGCTTCTTCGGTGTAAGGCAGTGGTAGCAGATCGTTAAAATACTGCCCGTTAACCGAACTCCAGCTTAAGTGATCCGACACGGCGATAGGGTCCAGCTCTTGAACCAAGTGTTTCAGTTGCTGTAAATGTTGCGTGTTGAGCGGATCGGCCGAGCCGAGTGACAGCCCGATCCCGTGGCAGCTGATGGGGTAATGCTGAGCGATATCCCGTAATTGTTGTCGCACGGGGGCCTGTGGATTGAAGAAGTTCTCGCTATGAACTTCCAACCAACCGACCGGCGGGCGTGTCGCGAGTACCGTGGTCATGTGGGGGGAGCGAAGCCCCACCCCGACCATTGTTTCTGGTGTTAACCCAGCCACATTACTTCGCCTCTTTGTCGCCGCCCACTAAGCGATCACACAGGCCTTTTGGCACCATCACAAAGGCATCTTTCTGGCCGTCGACTTTCGAGGTGCCAGCACACGAGCTGGTTTTGGTCGCACAATCATTTTTCCCGGCTTTTACCACACCGTAGCATTTCTCCTTCCCTTCTGCGGCGACGGCGGAGGTGGTGGTCATCGCGGTGCCGGCCAGAGCAAGTAAACCGGTAACAGCGGAAGCTAGGGCGATATTGGTGGTTTTCTTCATGGTCATTCCTCTTTTGTTCGCTGAGTGTTGCAAGAGCCTGCAACGTTGTCTTTATGGGCTTGGTTCTCTGGTTATCGTGGACGCCAGTGTGGCGCTCTCGGAACATAAGAAAGGGGGAGTCCCTTTTTTCTTTCACTTATTTTCTATTTTTTTAACAGCTCGTTAACGTCTGGCCTTTCAAAGCATAGAACAAAAGTACTTGTGCAAGGGGGAGGAGAAATATCGGTGCAGGAAAAAGCAGGAAAAGATCGAAGGGAAAAAGTCGAAGAATGCGTCCTTGTCCCTCTCTTTTTCTTGGGGGGGAGGCTGCTCGCATCTTGGTCGACTTTGCGGTTATAATCGTCACCATTGTATAAATAACCAGTAGAAAGCGATGGACGTATCACTTCTGTTAGATGGCCTGAATGACAAGCAACGCGAGGCGGTGGCTGCGCCGCTGGGTAATCACTTGGTGCTGGCGGGAGCCGGCAGTGGCAAAACCCGGGTGCTGGTCCATCGCATTGCATGGTTGATGACGATTGAACAAGCGTCACCCTATTCCATTATGTCGGTGACCTTCACCAACAAAGCGGCGGCGGAAATGCGCGGCCGTATTAATGAACTGATGCACGGCTCGTCGGCAGGTATGTGGAACGGCACGTTCCACGGGTTGTGTCACCGTATGTTGCGCGCCCATTATCTGGACGCGAACTTGCCGGAAGATTTCAATATTCTCGATTCTGACGATCAGATGCGCTTGTTACGCCGTTTGATTAAAGCCCAGAATCTGGATGAGAAGCAGTGGCCTGCGCGTCAGGCGGCGTGGTACATCAACGGTAAAAAAGATGAAGGCTTACGCCCGCATCACGTTGAAACCTTTAACGATCCGGTTGAGCAAACGTGGCAGCGTTTGTATCAGGCCTATCAGGAAGCGTGTGATCGCGCAGGTTTGGTCGACTTTGCTGAGTTGCTGCTGCGTGCCTTTGAACTGCTCAAACGCAGTAAGCACATCCGTGAGCACTATCAAGCGCGCTTCAAGCACATTCTGGTCGACGAATTTCAAGATACCAACAACATCCAGTTTGCCTGGTTACGCTTGATGGCGGGGCCAGATTGTAACGTGATGATTGTGGGTGATGATGATCAGTCTATTTACGGCTGGCGTGGTGCCAAGGTCGAAAATATTCAGCGTTTTTTGAATGACTTCAAGGGCGCGAGCTCAATTTTCCTGGAGCAGAATTACCGTTCGACCGGGAACATTTTGAAGGCGGCCAATGAGCTGATCGCCAACAACAATGAACGTATGGGCAAAAACCTGTGGACCGACGGCGCCGAAGGCGAGTTGATCTCCGTGTATTCTGCGTTCAATGAATTGGATGAAGCCCGCTTTGTGGTCGGCAAAATTAAAGAATGGCAGCACGCTGGCGGTGCCTTGCAAGATACGGCCATGCTGTACCGTAGCAATGCTCAATCGCGTGTGTTGGAAGAAGCGTTAATTCAGGCGGGGATGCCTTACCGCATCTACGGCGGCATGCGCTTCTTTGAACGTCAGGAAATTAAAGATACGCTGGCGTATTTGCGTTTGATGGCGAACCGCCACGATGACGCCTCGTTTGAACGTGTGGTGAATACACCGACCCGTGGGTTGGGGGATCGCACGCTGGAAACCATTCGTATGGCCGCGCGTGATCGCGGTGCGACGATGTGGCAGGCCAGTATTGCCCTGTTGGAAGAGCAAGTGCTGGCAGGCCGTTCGGCCAATGCGCTGCGCCGTTTCATTGAATTGATCAATGCGCTGGAAGATGACACCCGTGAGCTGCCGCTGTACCAGCAGACCGATGAGGTGATCCGCAATTCTGGCCTGCGCGTGATGTACGAGCAGGAAAAAGGCGAGAAAGCGCAAGCGCGTATTGAGAACTTGGAAGAATTGGTGACGGCAACGCGCCAGTTTGAGGTGCCGGAAGAAGCCGAAGCCATGAGTCCATTGTCGGCGTTCTTGTCACACGCGGCGTTGGAAGCGGGTGAAGGGCAGGCCGATGAGTTTGATGACGCCGTTCAGCTGATGACCATGCACAGTGCCAAAGGCTTGGAATTCCCCGTGGTCTTCATGGTGGGGGTGGAAGAGGGCATGTTCCCGAGTTCACGCACGACAGAAGAAGTCGGCCGTCTCGAGGAAGAGCGCCGCTTGTGCTACGTGGGCATGACCCGAGCCATGCAGAAGCTGTACATCTCCTATGCCGAGATGCGCCGTTTGTACGGTAAGGATAACTTCCACAAGCCGTCGCGTTTTATTCGTGAGATCCCAGAAGCGCACATTGAAGAAGTGCGCATGAAGGCCAAGGTGTCGCGTCCGGCCAGCAGCGGCCGTTTCAGCCAGGCGCAAGTGAATGACAACTTTAACCAGACCGGTTTCAGTTTGGGTCAGCGGGTACGCCACCCGACCTTCGGGGAAGGCACCATCATCAACTTTGAAGGCAGCGGTGCGCAAAGTCGTGTGCAAGTGGCCTTCAATGGGGAAGGGATCAAGTGGCTGGTAACGCAGTACGCCAAACTTGACCCGATGTAAGCGCATGCCACCGTGGTGTGAGTCGCGGATGTAAAACGAACCGATAAAAAAGCCCGTCAGTGTTTGCTGACGGGCTTTTTATTTGTCTGCCATTTTTCGTATTGAGTGCAGACGTTAACGGATACGGAATGAACTAGCGAGCGGTTGCCGTTGTGGTTGAGGTATCGCTGATCACCGTGCCTTCCCGGCGCGGATCGGCGGCGCCGATCAATTGGCGAGGCAGCAGTTGGATTGCCTGTACCCCCGAGGCCAACGGTTTGATTTGAGTCTCAAATCCCAGTTTTTCCAGCGTAGGTGCCCATTGCTCGGCGGCGGTGCCTTGTTCGAGTTCAAACGGGCCAAAGCGGTTATTCATGTTCGGCAGATTGATGGCTTGTTGAATATCCATCGCCCAATCGAGGTGTCCAATCAGGGTTTTGGCTACATAGCCGATGATCTGGCTGCCGCCCGGCGAGCCAATGGCCAAATAGGGTTCGCCGTCTTTCATCACGATGGTCGGTGCCATGGAAGATCGTGGGCGTTTGCCCGGTTCGACGCGGTTTGCGATCGGTAGGCCGTCGTTGTGGCTGCGGAAGGAAAAGTCGGTCAGCTCATTGTTGAGCAAGAATCCGCGCACCATCAGGCGCGACCCAAAGCCGTTTTCAATCGTCGAGGTCATCGACACCACGTTACGATCGTTATCGACAATGGCAAAGTGACTGGTGGACGGCAGTTCCAGTGATGCATCGATGGCATAACGTCGGGCATGATCCCAGGGTGGGGTGCCGGCGGCCACGTCAGTCAGTGCCGTGTCGCGGTTGAGCAAGGCGGCGCGTTGCTGCACGTAATCACTCGCTAACAGGCCTTGGGTGGGCATGGGTACGTAATCGCTGTCGGCCATGTAGCGCCCTCGATCGGCAAAGGCCAAACGAGAGGCATCACCCAATACCCGCCAGCTATGCGGGTTATCCGGTCCCCATTCGGCCAAGGGGTAGTGGCTCAACATGCCCATGATTTGTCCGAGGGTCAGTGCGCCGGAACTTGGCGGTCCCATGCCGCACAATGAAAATTGACGGTAAGGGGCACACAACGGCTCGCGCTCTTTTACTTGGTACGTGGCCAAGTCCATCGCACTGAGTACGCCGGGGTTGTTCGAGCCTTGGCGCACGGTGTGGATGATGTCTTTGGCAATCGCACCGGTGTAAAACGCACTGGCGCCGCGTTCGGCGATGTGGGTCAGGGTCTTGGCATACTCGGGGTTGGTTTGCGTGCTGCCAGCGGCTAACGGTTGGCCATCGGCATCAAAAAAATACGCACGGGTGGCGTCAAAGCGCCGGAGTGACTCGGCATTGTGGCGGATCAGGGCGGCTAAGCGTGGGCTGACAACAAAGCCTTTACGGGCTAACTCGATAGCCGGTTTAAACAGTTTATGCCAGCTCAGCTTGCCGTGCCGTTGGTGGGTGTACCACAACAGCTTGACCGTACCCGGTGTGCCGACCGAGCGACCGCCCACCACGGCATCCATGAAGGTTAACGGCTGGCCGTGTTTGTCTTGAAATAACACCGGTGTGACACCCAGTGGGGCGGTTTCCCGTCCATCGAAGGTGCGTAACGTCTCTGCTTCGTCATCCCAATACACCAAAAATGCCCCACCGCCGATCCCAGACGATTGCGGTTCAGTCAGCCCCAATACCAATTGGGTGGCGATCATTGCATCTATCGCATTGCCGCCTTGACGCAATATCTTGGCACCAGCGTCACTGGCATACGGGTTGGCCGTGGCGACCATCCAGTCTTTCCCTGTGTGTACGGTGGTCGGCGTCTCACTGCTGATTGAAGGTTGCGACGCGGGTGTCGGCGTGGCCGCTTCCGGCGCATGGTGATCCGTGGCTTGTGACGACGGCGTGGCACTGAGCGGTGAAGCGAGTAATAGCATAGCGGCAGTCAACGTACTGCCAAGCACATTACGGGCGATCCAAGTCATGGGAGATATCCTTACTCACATTGCGGCATGCTCAAGAGCCTAAAGGTGAGTAAGGGGGTTGTCTATGTGCAGGGCAGGGTTTTGTGCTGTCGGTCAACGGTGGGAATGTCAGCCGTTAGCCCAGCAGTAAATTCAGCCAGATCAGGCTGCCGATCACGGCAAATAGCAGGCCACAGATCCCATCAATGATTGGGGTCCAGTGTTGTAGCTTTTGTTGCAAACGGGCGCCGGTCAGTAACCATGCCAGTACGCCAAACCATAAAAAGGACGTGAACCACAACAGGCCCAACGCGGTGGTTTTGCCTATCCATGACATGTCAGCGGGGACCAAGGTCGAGAGTAAGCTCAGAAAAAACACCAACGCTTTCGGGTTTAAAATGCTGGTGGTGAACCCTTTGGCCAATGCCTGACGGCGGTTGGTGATCACGCGTGTCGGTGCGGTGCTGGCCGTTGTCACGCTGTGTTCATGGCGGTGCTGCCAGTGTTGCCATGTGGCTTTTAGCGCGCCATAGCCGAGCCATAACAGGTAGCCGCCGCCTGCGCCTTGCAAGGCGTTAAACAACATCGGGTGTTGGTGGATCAGCAAGCTGGCCCCCGTCAGGCTAAGCAGCGAGTGGAGCAAAATGCCCAGTGATAACCCCAGCGCGATCATCACGCCGGTTTGGCGGCCATAGCGGCCGGCATTTTGGACCACAAGGGCAAAGTCCGGCCCCGGACTCATTAAGGCCACGATGTGGACGGTGACAAGGGTGGCGAGGGTAGTAGCTTCGTTGATCATGGTGTGTCGTGCATCCTGTAAACCGCAGGGCGACATGCCCAGCGAGGCGTAGGATGCCGCAGTTACGGCTGGGATGCTTGTAAAAAAATGACATTCGCCGCATCACTTTCCTGCGTTGTTCGCTTGTGTTGTGAGGGGGCGTGAAGTGTTCGGCCTATTTGATGTGGGAAGGGGCGACGCCGAAGGTGTGTTTGAACGCACGGGCAAAATGGGCCTGATCATAAAATCCCACTAAGTAGGTCACGTCGGTGCTGCTATATCCGGCTTTGAGTAACGCCATGGCTTGTTCTAATCGTAATCGCGCCAACCAGGCATAGGGCGTCATGGCGGTGGCTTTTTTGAATTGCCGTAACAGTTGGGACGGGCTGAGATCGCACAAGGTGGCCAATTGGTCTAAGCCGATTTTTTGATCCAAATGAGCCATGACGAAATCACGCAATTGATGCAAATCTTTGCTGCCCAATGGCGGAACCTCGGGTGCTTTGACTTGGCCGTAATGGGTCAAGAGATAAGAAAAGGTCTCTATTGGTAAGCTGTCTTTGGCGAGTTGTGAGATCTGCGGATCATCAAGGTGCTGATGCAGTTGCGTTAACTGCTGGAACAGCCGGTGATCGGCGATATTGTGTTGAGGAAACCCGAAATGTGTTTTCCCCGCGACGGCATCGGCCTGCTGACTGAGCCAATCGGGCGCAATGCTGAACACCTTCACCTGATAACCAGAGGCTTCTTTCGGTTGTCCGTCGTGGATTTCGTCCGGGGGCATGATCACCAATTGTCCGGCGCCCGCGAGGTGCTTACTCCCATTGTAGAAATACTGTTGCTGTCCCTGCGTGATCAGCCCCACGTGATAATCCAAATGGTAGTGACGCTTAAACGCAAAATCGTGGTAATGGGCATCGATGAGGTTAATGTCAGCAATGGGGCTTTTGCGATGACTGATTTTATTCATGACCCCGTTCCTGTCGATGTGTGATAGCAAGATGATCGCGTCGTGATAAGGGGGATAACCGTTATCACAATAGACGCAGGGTAACGATAGGTGCGTTAGTGCGCCGAAGAGTAAAGTGGAAGTACACCATAAATATGACGAGGCCGCTTGTAAAAAATACGCGGCCTTGTGGTTTTACATCGGTATTTTACGGCATGGTAATGCGCCGTTGCGTATGCCGTTAGGCGGTAGGGGGAGTGGTTGCTTGCCCCCTACCGACCCGGCGATGATGACGCAGCGCATCGGCAATGAACACCAGCAGGGCACCCCAGATGAAGGCAAAGGTGTAGCCTTTATCCGCGGTAAACGGCTCCCCGTACAGGTTGATGGCGAGCAAAAACATCAAGCTTGGGCCAATGTACTGGAAAAAGCCCAGTGTCGAGAGTTTCAGTTTGGTCGCCGCACCGGTAAAGCACAACAACGGCAAGGTGGTAACAATGCCCGCCGCGACCAGCAGCAGATTGGTAGACAGGGGATTAGCGCCCCAGTCAGCGGTGGGACTGTCGGCCATGATCAGCACATAAAACAATGCCAGCGGCAGCAAGATGATGGTTTCCAGAAACAGGCCGGTGGCGGCGTCGACATTGATTTTTTTGCGCAGCAAGCCATAGCAACCAAAGCTGGTGGCCAGTGCCAAGGCGATCCACGGCAGAGAGCCAAATTGAATTAATTGCACCATGACCCCACCGCCCGCCAACGCCACGGCGAACCATTGCAAAGGCCGTAATCGCTCGCCAAGAAATACCATCCCCAATACCACATTGATCAGCGGGTTGATGTAATAGCCTAAGCTGGCATTGAGCATGTGGTTGTTGTTGACCGCCCAGATGAAAATCAGCCAGTTGGTACCGATGAATAAGGCGGAGACGGTCAACATCAGCAGTTGTTTGGGTTGTCGCAGCAGGGCGCGAACACGGTGCCAGCCGCGACTGACAGCCAGTAATCCTGCGAGAAAGAGCACCGACCAAATCACGCGGTGACTGAGAATTTCCAGCGCGCTAACATGGTGCAATGACTTGAAATAAATAGGGGCGATCCCCCACATGGTATAAGCGGCTAACGCAAGGAGGATCCCGCGTTGGGTTGAGTTGTGCTGCGCGTCCATGATGTCCTAACACAGTGAGTCAGAGCGGGGGCAATGCCATCAGATCCGTCTGAGTGGTCGAATGGCGGGCAGTATAAAGCGAGTCTCAGGGCAATACTATGCGTAATGCTATGCGCGAATGCTTGGTGCCTTGCTCCCATCGCCGATCTGAATGGTATAGAATAGCCGGTCTTATGTGTTGTCGACGCGCCAAGCGGTGCGGTGATGGCACGCACAACGATCACCCGCAACGAGTGGAATTATGTCATCAAACCTGTCATCAAATCTGGCTTATCAGACCGACAGCCCCGCATCCAGTGAGCAAGTTTTGCAAGCGGTGTTTGGCTATCAAACCTTCCGAGCCGGTCAGCAGGCTGTGATTGATGCCGCGCTCGCCGGACAAGACAGTGTGGTGATCATGCCCACGGGTGGCGGTAAATCGTTGTGTTATCAAATTCCAGCCTTGCTGCTTGACGGGTTAACGGTGGTGATCTCCCCGTTGATCTCCTTGATGAAAGATCAGGTCGACCAGCTACAGGCTAACGGCGTGGCAGCCGCCTGCATCAACTCCACCCAATCTCGCGAGGCGATGCAAGCGACGTTTCGTGCGATGGAAAACGGAGAACTCAAGCTGGTGTATGTCGCCCCTGAGCGGATGCTGAGCCGTGAGTTCATGGAACGCTTACAGGCTATGCCATTGGCACTTCTGGCGGTGGATGAAGCGCACTGTATCTCCCAGTGGGGGCATGACTTCCGGCCGGAATATGCCGAGCTAGGCCGGGTGCGTCAGCATTTTCCTACCTTACCGGTGATGGCGTTAACCGCCACGGCCGATGAAGCCACACGCCAAGACATTCTGGCGCGCTTGGCTTTGCAGGATCCCCACATTTATTTGGGCAGTTTTGACCGCCCTAATATTCGCTACACCTTGCAAGAAAAGTACAAGCCGATGGCACAGCTGACGCGTTATTTGGCGGATGTACGCGGGCAGAGTGGGATCATTTACTGCAACAGCCGTAAACGGGTGGAGCAGATCAGCGACAAGTTGCGCGATCAAGGGCTACGTGTGGCCGCTTACCATGCCGGCTTGGAGCACGATGAGCGGGTGCGGGTGCAAGATGCGTTTCAGCGCGATGATCTGAATATTGTGGTCGCCACCGTCGCGTTTGGCATGGGGATCAACAAACCCAATGTCCGTTTTGTCGTGCACTATGATATTCCGCGTAATATCGAATCTTACTATCAGGAAACCGGTCGCGCCGGCCGTGATGGCCTCCCCGCAGAAGCGGTGATGTTTTACGATCCGTCTGATTTGACGTGGTTACGCCGCTGTGTGGATGACAAACCTGAGGGCGCGCAAAAGCTGGTGGAAAGCCATAAATTGAACGCCATGGGGGCCTTTGCGGAAGCGCAAACCTGTCGCCGTCAGGTGTTACTGAACTATTTTGGGGAAGAACGCGAAACGCCATGTGGCAACTGCGATATTTGTCTGGATCCGCCCAAGCATTTTGATGCGCTGGAAGTGGCACAAAAAGCGTTGTCGTGTGTGTACCGTGTGAACCAAAGCTTTGGTATTAACCATGTGGTGGAAGTGCTACGAGGCATGCAAAACCAGCGGATCCGTGAACACGGCCATGAGAAAATCAGTACCTACGGGATCGGCCGTGAACACAGCCATGAATTCTGGGTCAGTATTTTGCGTCAGTTGATACACCGCGGTTTTTTGGTGCAGAACATGTTGCGCAGTTCGACCTTGCAGTTGACGGAAAAAGCCCGGGCCGTGCTGCGCAGTGAGGTCAGTTTGTCGCTGGCTGTGCCGCGTTTAGACATTGCCGCCCGCAGTGCGAAAAGCGATAAATTAGCGAACCGTCAGTATGACAAAAAGCTGTTTGCCAAGTTGCGTAAAGTGCGAAAAGCCATTGCGGATGAAGAAGATTTACCGCCGTACGTGGTGTTTAATGATGCCAGTTTGATGGAAATGGCGGAGCGGTTACCGACGTCTGCCGGAGAAATGCTGGCAGTGAACGGCGTGGGGCAACGTAAGCTGGAAAAATACGGCAACGTATTTTTATCCGTGATTGAAAACCACCTGACAACCGGTGACGAAGGCGGCTATTAAACCGCAGACGAGGATAGCGAGGAAAAAGCGCATGACCGATCATATTGATGAATATACGTGTCGACGGATTGATCTTGTGGGACGCGTGGTGGAAATCGACGCGCCCGCGTTTGATTTTGACAGCTTTGCTACAGTCGCCACCCCCTTGGTGACGATGCTGGGCATGACCGTCATGCAGCAAGAAGTGAATGCCGATCTGCATGTGTGGCTGGTGGATTTTGAAGGCTGTCAGCTCTTGCTTAAAGGTGAGCATTACAGTGGCCAATTATGGTTGGAAGGCTTGGCCGACAGTGAAGAAACATTGGCGTTTTTAGCCTCACAATTAGCCGAAGTGATGATCCGCTAGGCAACCGCTACGGTTTCTGTATAATCGCCGCCTTCGGTTGCTGCCACCGAATGAATTCGGGCGGCAGTGTTTTGGGTTCCCTCTCCCCCAATGACAAAAAGGTCTTAAATGACGACGTCTCAATTTTCTCCTGCGCAGCAGCGCAAAGCCCTTTCATTCCTTGTGTTATTCCATTTACTGATCATCGCATCGAGTAACTACCTTGTGCAGCTACCGTTTACCGTGTTCGGTTTTCATACCACTTGGGGTGCCTTTACGTTTCCCTTTATTTTTCTAGCCACCGATCTGACTGTGCGGATCTTCGGGGCGGGCATGGCACGTAAGATCATCTTGCGTGTGATGGTGCCAGCACTGGCGATTTCCTATGGATTATCGGTACTGTTCTATCAAGGTGAGTATCAGGGGCTGGCCCATCTGGGGGAGTTTAATCTGTTTGTCGCACGTATTTCGATGGCGAGTTTCATGGCGTACCTATTAGGTCAGATCATGGATGTCTCGGTCTTTAATCGCCTACGTCAAACCCGACAGTGGTGGGTGGCACCGACGTGCTCCACATTACTGGGTAATGCGCTGGATACTCTGGCGTTCTTTACTATCGCGTTCTACAACAGTCCGGATCCATTTATGGCGGCGAACTGGGTAGAGATCGCGTTGGTGGATTACAGCTTTAAGCTGATCATTAGCTTGGGCTTGTTTGTGCCGATGTACGGGGTGTTACTCAATATGCTGATCAAGCATTTGACCACCTTGTCACCTGCTCGCCAGTCTGCCAGTGATGAGGCCAAAACGCTGCAGATGTAAGTCTGTTGCTTTAGCGCCATCAACGTGTAAGTGTTATTTGAGGTCAGCGTTTGCTGGCCTTTTTTATATCCCGACAACGTGACATCGTGTGCGGTGTGTGGATTGTGGATTGTGAGAAGGAAAATACATGCATATTCGAGAAGCCAGTATTGCCGAAGCGGTTGCCGTGTTGTGCCGCATTGAAGAGTTTGCCCATCCTGCTGATACTGCCGCGTTAACGGCCCGTTTGCCCGCCACGGGCAGCTTGATTTTGATTGCTTATGTGGCTGGCGAGGCGGTGGGTGTGAAGATCGGTTACCCCTTATCGTCGCAGTGTTTTTATAGTTGGTTAGGCGGTGTGGCTCCGGCGGGACGCCAGCAAGGGGTGGCACAAGCCTTATTGGAAGCACAAGAAGCGTGGGCGATCACGCAGGGCTATGACATGCTGCGTGTGAAGTCGCGCAATCGCTTTGCGGCCATGCTGCGCCTGCTGTTGAGGAACGGCTATCAGATTGAAGACATCGAGAAAAAAGACGGGATCCAAGACTTCCGGCTGCACTTTGTAAAGCAATTAAATGAAAATAGTTCTCAATAAGTGCTTGCATCTCAAATGAGAATGGTTATTATTACATTGCACTCAGCGAGGAGGGAAACACAACACTGCTCGTCTGAAGGCACGACATTGCTCACATTGCTTCCAGTGTACTTTAGCTAGGGTTAGTTTTTTAGTGTAGGGCTAAAAATGGCAACCTCTTATGCTAAGCGGCAGCTACCTTCTCCGTCCTATTCGCGAGAATGTAGCGCCGCTTTTTTCTTTTCTTCCTGTCGCTTTTTCTTGCTCTATGTCTTGTGTCATCGCCATCCCACTTTTGATCCAACGTCTGAATCCTCATGCGGTGTCAGGATCCGTCTTGATCGTACTTGTCGTATCCGATTGCGATCAAAATAGGTATCTATCTGCCATTTCTGCCGTTGTGATCGGGGGAATCACAACGGCAGGGGAATGTTCGGGGCAAAACCGTGTCAGCGAGGGCCTTCCTGCTCAATGGTATAGCGCGATAAGACGGCATCATGAGAGGCTGGGACGTCAAAGATGCCAGAACCGCTCAAAATGGCAGCGATCTTTTTCATAATGGCTCCCTTTATGTTCAGAATTGATGGTTTTTACGCGTGATTTAGCATATTTTCGATCGGTCTGTTAACTTTTTCCACAAGAGATGATCATTACACGATCGAAGATCCTTTTGAGGGTGATATTTTATCTTATTGTTTTATATTGTTTTTTATAAAAAACTTAAGTTTTTTTGAAAAATTGATCAATGGGTTAAATTGAAATACTAACAAACTTATCCACAGATGACTGACGGGGAAGGGAAATCAGCAGTTAACAGTTGCCAGTAGTCATGGCATCCTAGTGAACTATCTCTTTCATCCCCCGGATATAAGAATCTCTTTATGGCGACTATCCCTGAAAATCCCCTCATTTTGATTGATGGATCCTCTTATCTGTACCGCGCTTTTCATGCTTACCCAGGTACCATGAGTAACGGTGAGATCCCAACCAACGCTGTGTATGGTGTCGTGAACATGTTGCGCAGTATGATGCGCCAATTTGCGTCTGATCGTATCGCGGTGGTGTTCGATGCAAAGGGTAAAACCTTCCGTGACGATATGTATCCGGACTATAAGGCGAACCGTCCCCCGATGCCGGATGATTTGCGTTGCCAAATTGAACCGCTGCACAACGTAATTCGTGCGATGGGGCTGCCGTTGATTTGTATTCCTGGTGTCGAAGCGGATGACGTGATTGGTACGTTGGCGTATCAAGCGTCACAACAAGGCATGCCTGTTTTGATCAGCACTGGCGATAAAGATATGGCGCAGCTTGTTGATGATAACGTTACCTTGATCAACACCATGACGAACGTAGTGATGGATCGCGAGGGTGTGATTGAGAAGTTTGGTATTCCACCAGAATTGATCATCGACTATTTAGCGTTGATGGGCGATAAAGTGGATAACATCCCGGGCGTACCGGGCGTCGGTGAAAAAACGGCAACGGCACTGCTACAAGGGATCGGCGGCTTGAGTACGCTGTACGAACGCTTGGATGATATTGCCGCACTGGGCTTCCGTGGCTCGAAAACCATGGCGAAGAAGCTGATTGATAATAAAGACAACGCCATGCTGTCGTATGAACTGGCGACTATCAAGTTGGATGTTGAGCTGGAAGATACGCCTGACTCGCTACTCAAAGCTGAGCCAAGCGTTGATGCATTGATCAAATTGTTTGGGCAGCTTACCTTCAAATCTTGGCTGAACGATTTGCTCGATGGCGGTACTGGTGTGGTTGAAGCGGATGAGTCAACCGGTTCGGTACGCGGTGCGTCAGCGTCTGCAACCGCTCACGCGGATATGGATACCTCGGCGGTGAACATCGACCGCAGCCAGTACGAAACCATTTTGGATGAAGCCACGTTCAATGTGTGGCTCGACAAACTGAAAGCCGCTGAGCTGTTTGCGTTTGATACGGAAACGGACAGCTTGGATTACATGGTCGCGAACTTGGTTGGTCTGTCATTTGCTACGGAAGAAGGCGTGGCGGCTTATGTGCCCGTGGCACACGACTACTTGGATGCGCCTGAGCAGCTAGACCGTGATTGGGTATTGGCACAGCTGAAACCGATCTTAGAAGATGACGCGCAAGCAAAAGTGGGTCAGAACCTGAAATACGATGCCTCTGTGTTGGCCCGTTACGGCATTGAGATGAAAGGCATTAAGCATGACACCATGCTGGCGTCTTACGTGTACAACAGTGTCGGCGGCAAACACGACATGGATAGCTTGGCTTTGCGCTTCCTGCAACATAGCTGCATTTCATTTGAGCAAATTGCCGGTAAAGGCAAAAATCAGCTGACCTTTAACCAGATCGATCTGGAACAAGCGGCCCCTTATGCGGCAGAAGATGCGGATGTCACGCTACGTTTGCACAACCGTCTGTCTGCGCACATCGAGCAAGATGAAAAACTCAAATCTGTGTATGACGACATCGAAATGCCGCTTGTGCCGGTATTATCGCGTATTGAACGGACTGGTGTGCTGATTGATGACATGAAGCTGAGCGCGCAGTCGGTCGAAATTGCGGCCCGTCTTGAAACGCTGGAGAAGCAAGCCTACGAGATTGCTGAGCAAGAATTCAACATGAATTCGCCCAAACAGCTGCAAGCGATCCTGTTCGAAAAAATGGCGCTGCCGGTGATCAAGAAGACCCCATCAGGCACGCCGTCAACCAATGAAGAAGTGCTGCAAGAATTGGCGTTGGACTACCCGCTACCGAAGCTGATTTTGGAATACCGTGGTCTGGCGAAACTGAAATCGACCTACACCGACAAACTACCGAAGATGATCAACCCATCAACGGGCCGCGTGCATACCTCTTATCACCAAGGGGTCACCGCGACAGGGCGTTTGTCGTCCACCGATCCAAACTTGCAGAACATCCCTGTTCGTAACGAAGAAGGGCGTCGTATTCGTCAAGCCTTCGTCGCACCGGCGGGCTATAAAATTCTGGCGGTCGATTACTCGCAAATTGAATTGCGTATTATGGCGCACCTCTCGGGTGACCAAGCGCTATTGGATGCGTTCCGTCACGGCAAAGATATTCATGCCGCCACCGCCGCTGAAATTATGGGCATCGACATTGAACACGTCTCTAGCGAGCAGCGCCGTCGCGCCAAAGCCGTTAACTTTGGTTTGATTTACGGTATGAGTGCGTTTGGTTTGGCGAAGCAGCTTGGTATCTCGCGGGGTGAAGCGCAGGTGTACATGGACACCTACTTCGAGCGTTACCCGGGTGTGATGCAGTACATGGAAGACACCCGCAGCGCGGCGTCGGCACAGGGGTATGTTGAAACGATTTTTGGTCGTCGTCTTTACCTGCCTGAAATCCAATCTCGTAACGGGATGCGCCGTAAAGCCGCAGAACGTGCCGCGATCAATGCCCCAATGCAGGGCACGGCTGCGGATATCATCAAGAAAGCCATGTTGTTGGTGGACACATGGATTGCGGAGCAACCGGCCGATCGGGTACGCCTATTAATGCAAGTACACGATGAACTTGTATTTGAAGTACAAGAGTCGGAAGTAGAGAACGTTTCTGTTGAGATTCAGCGCCTGATGGCGTCGGCGGCGACGTTGGATGTGCCTTTGATTGCAGAGGCGGGTATGGGTGATAACTGGGAGCAAGCGCACTAAAAAACAGCGATTTCACCCTGGTTGTTGAGAGAATAGTCAGCTTTTGCTGACTATTTTTTTATAAAAAATAAACATACAAAAAAGTTACTGATTGTAGAAATTACTTACGAATTGTTGAAAAAAAACTACAAAAGCGCTTTTCAACGCTGAGCAATTGATATACAGTTAATGACGTAGGGTACAGAGGTAAGATGTTCTATCTTTCAGACCTTTTGTTTCACGTTATTGGATTTGGCTGATTCAGCCGCCCTGGTCGTTTGGCCAGGGCGTTTTTTATTGTGCCGACCTAACGCGCCTTTCCTGCTCGTTTTTCCCTCTTCATACGTTTTAATCTCCCCGCGATCCCGTGACTGATTGACTTTTTTTTCGACTATTCTCTTATCGTATGCCGTTTTTATTGGCGTCTGACGTTGTGCGTCTGTCTTTCTCTGATTAGGCATTAAAATTAGAGCATTTACTTTAATGTTAGGCGCGGGACGGGTATAATGACGGTCGCTTCTTGTTCATATTTGTTTTTGGTAGCGGGCCATTTTGCCGGCTAGCCAACACATCCATGAAATGGCCACCCTCACATTGACGGTGGCTTTTTTTTCGCCCGATGATAGCCAAATGTAATTTTATTCCACTCAGGCTGTCATGCTGCGCTATTCCCACCTTCTTATTTTTCTAAAAAAAACAACTTCACCCTGAAAGCACAATGAAGCCGCTAAAAGTCCATCTGAAGGTTGATGGAAGGTTATGATGGCTCGGTTTATATGTTGTAAAAGGTGAAGTCGAACAGGATAAATTGCTTGATTTAGGCGGGTAAATCCATGATGCTTTCAACACAAAAACTAAAAAACTCCTATTTCTCTCCCATTGCCCCACGATACCGGTGGGGTATTTTTATGCCCCGCATTCGGTGGAGAGAAACCGTCAGCGCAGTCAAATTCGAGACAGAAAAAAGGCGCCTTATGGCGCCTTTTAGGGTGTTGGGTGATCGGGGGAAACGTGGCGATTACGCCTCGTCACCGTGATCGTCTTCCATGATGGCACGTTGGCGCTCTAGCTCAGGGGCACACCATGCATCTAGCTGGCGGCGCACTTGATCCACACCGATACCTTTCAGTGACGAGAAGACTTCTGCCTGCACATCACCGCCGAAGGTGGCCACGGTTTCACGCACTTTCATCAACTGCTGTTTGCGTACACCACTCTTTAATTTGTCGGCTTTGGTCAGTAGTACAAGCACAGGTAGGCGGCTCTCAATCGCCCACATGATCATCTGCTGATCCAAATCTTTCAGTGGATGACGGATGTCCATCAATACCACTAAGCCCTGCAAACACTCACGCTTTTGCAGGTACTCACCCAGTGACTCCTGCCACTTAAGCTTCATTGCCAATGGAACCTGTGCAAAGCCGTAGCCTGGTAAGTCGATCAGGTTACAGCCCGGTACCACTTCAAACATGTTAATCAGCTGGGTACGGCCCGGTGTTTTTGAGGTACGAGCCAGGTTTTTTTGATCGGTAATACGGTTTAACGCGCTTGACTTACCTGCGTTGGAGCGGCCAGCAAATGCAATCTCAACGCCTGCGTCCGTCGGAAGTTGACGGATTGAGGGCGCACTTGTGATAAATTTGGTGTTTCTATAGTTGAGAGGTTGATTCACTGTTAACTCCGTCAAGTCTTCATGTAGTCGACTGATTACTTTTATGTGAAATTGTGTAAAATATAAGAAAACCGAGCTCGGTTAGTGGTCGCATTGTATACCATGTCACTGAGCATTACTTGTGGTACTGGAAGCTCAATAATTATAAATGGAATGTCATGAAGAAATTAGCACTGATATTGACCCTTCTGGCCAGTTGCTCCGCCTGGGCTCAGGGTGATGCAGACGCTGGCAAGATGAAAGCAGCAACATGCGCCGCCTGTCATGGTGCAGACGGCAATGGAATTATGGCCCAATATCCGAAAATTGCAGGCCAGCATGCCGGCTATTTGGAAAAACAGCTGAAAGATTTCAAGCTAGCGATGTCAACGGGTGGGCAACAAGGACGCCAAGATGCCGTCATGGGCGGTATGGTGATGCCATTGACCGAACAAGACATGGCGGATCTGGCTGCTTATTATGCCTCACTGCCTATTTCCGATAACACGACGCCGGAAGTCTCCGTCGAAGTGGGTCAAACCCTTTACCGCGCCGGTGATCCAGAGCGAGGTATTACCGCTTGTACGGCCTGTCATGGCCCACGCGGTAACGGTACCAGCCTGTCTGGCTTCCCGAAAATCTCTGGCCAAAATGCCGAGTACGTACAACTGCAGTTGGAAAAATTCCGTGACGGACAACGTGGCAACGACATGAATGCCATGATGCGCGCGGTGGCCACAAAGCTGACAGATAAAGAAATTTCTGCTCTGTCTCATTATGTGGGCGGCTTGCACTGATCCCGCTTGATGACCGAATGGTCAAGCAAGTACGAGGGATGAAAAGGCAGCGGCGCTGCCTTTTTTTGTGCCTCGCGGTTTCGCGTTGCGCAGGGAGTGCACATTTCTCAATCAAATCTGCTATTATACGCCGCTTCATAAAATGCCGTGGTAGTGCCACGGTCAATGCCTTTACAGGAGAGCAGCCATGCAGACGTGTCCACTGTGCCAACGTCATGGCGCTGAGACGTTTCATCAGGACAAGCGACGTCAGTATTTCCGCTGTGGAGAATGTGCCCTGATCTTTGCGGATCCAGCAGCACGATTGTCACCGGAAGAAGAAAAAGCCCACTATGATCTTCATGAGAATGATCCCGAGGATCACGGTTACCGTGGCTTTTTAAATCGCTTGGCGGCACCGATGCTTGAACGTGTCGCACCGGCCTCTCACGGATTGGATTTTGGTTGTGGCCCAGGGCCAACGTTGTCATTGATGCTGGCTGAGGCAGGTCATCACATGGCGATTTATGATCCTTATTTTGCGGCTCACCCTGAGGTATTGGACGCACAGTATGACTTTGTGACCTGTACCGAGGCGATTGAACACTTTTATACGCCTGCGAAGGAATGGGGGCTGCTACTTGGTCTGGTTAAACCTGGCGGATGGCTAGGATTAATGACCAAGTTAGCAAAAGATGCAGATGCCTTTGCGCAATGGCATTACAAGAACGACCCAACCCACGTGAGCTTTTTTAGCCGCGAAACGTTCCATTACTTGGCCCAAAGAGACGGTCTGGACGTTGAGTTTGTTGGGAATGATGTAATTTTGCTGAGGAAAACCCAGTAATGACACGTAAGAAAAGAACACGCAAGGTAGGAACAGAAGGTCCTGCAGTTTACTCTGAGAAAAGCCGTAACGACGTTGATCGTGACAGTTTGCAGCGTAAGAAAGACCGCAAGCGTAAAGGCCTGAAATCAGGTAGCCGTCACTCTGTGATTGAAGCAGGTAGTGCACGTAAAGCCGCTCAGGCGAAAGATCCTCGTCACGGCAGTAAGAAGCTTGTGCCGCTGATTGTTGAACCGAAGAAGCCGCAAACGAAGAAAGAACGCCGCCTAAGTGCCGAGCAGGAACTGGCGATGCTAGAGAATGACGCGCAATTGATGGTGTTGTTGGATCGCATTGATGCCGGTGAAAAACTGGGTGCAGGCCTACAGAAACAAGTGGATCAGAAGCTCGATCGTATCGAACGCCTGATGAGCCAGTTGGGTCTGTTGGAGGACGATGCGCCAGAAGCGGTTGCAGAGACAGCGCCAGTTAAGACGTCGGGCCCACGCTCTGACGACGATTTGCTGGATGCATTTGAAAACATGGACTTTGACGATTTCGACAAGGAGTAACCCTTGCAGGATATGACGCTTTGGCTAGGATTGGCCGGTTTGATCATTGCTATGTTGGCGAGCTATGCCGCCTATTTGTGGTTGAAAGTGTACCAGCAGCATAAACGCCATCAGGCTTTTTTGCTGCGGGCAGAGCAACAGCAAGTAGAAGGCATTAAACAGCGTAATGCCAACATCATGGAAAGCGTGATGATCATTGCAGAGGCGGGTAAGCAAGATCAGTGTGATATGTCTGAAATCACGATCCGTCTGTATAAACTGATGGAAGTGTTGCAGGGCGATCAGCATGTGGATTTTGCGACCCAGTATCCGGCGATGTATGCGCTTTACGATGTCGTTAAAGACATGCCTCGCGGTGATGCGCGCAAGTCGCTGGCGAAAAAAGAGCGTATGACGCTTGATTTACAGCGAATGAAAACCGAAGCCCGCTTGCTCGATGCCATCAAGGCCGAGCTTGAGCACATCCTTGCCGGTAAAGCGACTGCCTGACCGTCAAGTACCCTCTAAAATCCCCTTCGCTATACTCCGTAGAGCGGGGGGATTTTTTATTGGCGCGACAGCGCCATGAACTTTTATCTACATTGTTATTGAGTTATGGCACACTCGATAGCTTGTACTTTTTTCCCTCTCTATTTAGTGGAAGTATGTCATGTCAGAGACGCAGATTATTTGGGATCAGGCCGTTATCGAGAAGTACAATTACTCCGGCCCGCGCTATACCTCTTACCCGACCGCTTTGGAATTCCATGAGGCATTCACCCCTGCGGAATTTGATATGGCTTGCGCCCAATACCCGGATCGCAAACTTTCGCTGTATGTCCACATTCCGTTCTGTCACAAGCTTTGTTATTACTGTGGCTGTAACAAAATTATCACCCGTCACCAGCATAAAGCCGACCAGTATTTGGATGCGTTAGAGCAGGAAATTCGCCAACGTGCGACCTTGCTGGGCGATCGTGAAGTGAGCCAATTGCATTGGGGCGGCGGTACACCGACCTTTTTGACCAAGGCGCAGATCAGCCGCTTGATGGACTTGTTGCGTGATCAGTTCCGCTTTGCCGCCGATGCGGAGATCAGTATTGAAGTTGACCCCCGTGAGATTGAGTTGGATATCCTCGATCACCTGCGTGGTGAAGGCTTTAACCGCCTGAGCATTGGGGTGCAAGACTTCAACAAAGAAGTGCAGAAGCTGGTGAACCGTGAGCAAGATGAAGCCTTCATTTTTGCCATGGTCGAACGTGCCCGCGAACTGGGTTTCCGTTCCACCAATCTGGACTTGATCTATGGTTTACCAAAGCAGACGCAAGCCTTGTTTGCTGACACCCTTGAACAAGTGCTGACCATGCGTCCGGGGCGTTTGTCAATTTTTAACTATGCCCACATGCCGACCTTGTTTGCTGCCCAGCGTAAAATCAAAGATGAAGATTTGCCGGGGGCGACAGAAAAACTGGCGATCCTGCAAGACACGATTGCGACCTTAACCGGTGCCGGTTACCAGTTCATCGGGATGGATCACTTCGCACTGCCTGATGATGAGTTGGCGGTCGCGCAGCGTGAGGGCATTTTGCACCGTAATTTCCAGGGTTATACCACGCAAGGTGAGTGTGATTTGCTGGGGTTAGGGGTATCGGCGATTTCCATGATCGGCAATTGCTATGCGCAAAACCAGAAAGAGCTGAAACACTACTACACTAACGTGGATGAGAAGCGTGAAGCGTTGTGGAAAGGTGTGTCATTGGATGCCGATGACTTGTTGCGCCGTGAAGTGATCAAGTCGTTAATTTGTAATTTCCAGCTAAACAAAGCTGAGATTGAACAGCGCTTTAATATCGACTTCGATAGCTACTTTGCGGAAGATCTTGGTTTGCTGAAAACCTTCATCAATGATGACTTGGTGGCGGTGGATGACACCTCGATCACCGTGGCTCTGAAAGGCCGCTTGTTGATCCGTAATATCTGCATGTGTTTCGATAAATACCTGCGTGATCGTGCCCGTCAGCAGCAGTTCTCCCGCGTGATTTAATCGCCGGCGATAGCGTCAGTCAGACAAGAAAAAGCCCCCTTGCCAATCAGCAAGGGGGCTTTTTTTATGCGATGTGTGACGACGTTTAGCCGTTAAACATGTTCACCGCGGCAATCAGCGCCAGTACCCCTGCGGCAAAATGGCCTGGACCATTGGCGGCAAGTTCACTGATCGCTGGCATTGCCACGCTGAAGGAAAAGAGTGATTCCAGCATGGTGGTTCCCAGAGGTGTGTGAAGCAAAAAAGGGGGAGAACGCGTCGTTGTCGCTACACGGTTTATACGTGGCTGATGCATGGTTCAGCCGAGTGCAACAAGACAGTTCTTATTCAGGATGGCCTGATAGTGGGGGCATTTTACGCAAAAAAGACAGGAATGGAATGGGGGCGGTTAAAAAACATCCGCCCCGAGGCGATTTGTTGATAAAGCGATAATTAGCGTTGCGCGGCTTTATCTTTAAGTGCTTGTTTTTCGCTGTCAGACAAGAACGCCAGTTCCAGACCGTTGATCTGTGCTTGGCGGATCTGTGCGGGTGTCAGGCCCACTTGGGGAGCTGCGACGTTGTACTCGTGCGGCAGCTCAATGCCTTCGACGGCCGGATCATCGGTGTTCAAGCAAGCCAGAATGCCGTGTTCCAAAAAGGCTTTGACCGGGTGTGAGGCAAAAGAGGCCACGGTGCTGGTTTGAATGTTAGAGGTGATGCACGACTCGATGCCGATCTTGTGCTGTGCCAAGTAGTCCATCAGCTTGGGATCGTGAATCGCTTTCACGCCGTGACCGATGCGCACCGCGCCCAAATCACGGATCGCTTGCCACATGCTTTCAGGGCCTGCGGCTTCGCCCGCGTGTACGGTTACGTTCAGGCCGGCATTGCGCACTTGCTTAAAGTGAGAGACAAACTGCTCACCCGGCTGGCCGAGTTCATCACCGGCCAGATCGATCGCCACTAAATGGTCTTTCTGGCTCAGCAGGCCGTCGAGTTCTTGTTGGCAGGCTGCTGTGCCAAAGGTACGACTCATGATGCCGATCAGGTTGGCGCGGACACCGAAGTCACGGCAACCGGCACGCACGCCATCGACCACGGCTTCGACCACACCGGCCACAGGCAGGTTGTGCTTCATCGCCATGTAGTAAGGGGAAAAGCGCAGTTCTGCGTAGTCAATCTGTGCGTTTAAGGCATCTTCCACGTTTTCATACGCGACGCGACGACACGCATCCAGATCACCCAGTACCGCGACACCCCAGTCCAGTTTGGATAAGAAGGCGACCAAGCTTGGCTCGGCTTCGACGATTTGTACGTGTGGACGCAGTGACTCTACATCATGGCCGGGTAGGGTCATCCCAAACTGCTGGCCAAGTTCAAGAATGGTTTGAATACGGATGTTGCCATCAAGGTGACGGTGAAGATCCGTTAAAGGAAGCTGTTTAGTAATCATTATGCTTATCCCACAAAAAACTGGTTGAACAGTATACGCAAGTCGACAATGACAATCATTATAGTTAATGAGGAAGCGTGTTGATGGAGGAAGAAACTGTGTTGATGCTTACTGGGGGCGGTTGATACACCGGCGCCGACACGCTCAGGCGGTGAGTGTGTCGGCATGATTCGCTGTGGTTGGTTGTTTTTGGCTTGAGTGGCTGTCATTGACCATTACGGGTTTAGTCGCAGGTTACATTCAGCTCTTTGAGTTTGCGGGTCAGGGTATTGCGCCCCCACCCGAGCAGACGGGCCGCTTCTTGTTTGTGGCCATGGGTATGGGTCAACGCCGCTTCCAGCAAGATCTTTTCAAACTCCGGTAACGCGTCACCTAACAGGTTGTGCTGGCCTTGACGCAGGTTATCCAGCGCCCATTGCTCCAGCGCATGGTGCCAGTGCTGCGGGCGTGTATCCCCCGTTTCCGCCGAGGTGGGAGTCAGCAGTTCGGCCGGCAGATCGGCCGGCAGGATTTCATTGCCACTGGCCATCACGGTCAACCAGCGGCAGGTGTTTTCCAACTGACGCACGTTGCCCGGCCACGCCAAGGTGGTGAGCAATTGTTCGGTGTCACCGTGCAAGGTTTTGGCTTCCACGCCCAATTCGTCAGAGGCACGTTGTAGAAAATGGCGCGTAAGCTGTGGGATATCCTGGCGCCGATCTTTGAGTGACGGCAAGTGAATGCGGATCACGTTCAGGCGATGGAACAAATCATCACGAAAATCCCCCTGAGCAACCAATTTCTCTAAGTGCTGGTGGGTAGCGGCGATGATCCGCACATCCACATTGACTGGCGAGTGTCCCCCGACGCGGTAGAACTGGCCATCCGCCAATACTCGTAATAGGCGGGTTTGGATATCCAACGGCATGTCGCCGATTTCATCCAAAAACAGAGTGCCGCCGTTGGCTTGCTCAAAGCGGCCTTGGCGCACACTGTTGGCGCCGGTGAAGGCGCCTTTTTCGTGGCCAAACAATTCGGATTCAATTAAATCTTTGGGGATCGCGGCCATGTTCAGGGCGATGAAGGCGTTGTGGCTGCGCGGGCTATGGCGATGCAGTGCATGGGCAACCAGCTCTTTACCGGTGCCAGATTCGCCGTTGATCAACACGGAAATTGACGAGCGAGACAGGCGGCCAATGGCACGAAACACTTCCTGCATGGCCGGGGCTTCACCGATGATTTCCGGTGCGTTAGGGGCTTGCGGCTCGGGCTGCTGCTGGCGTTTCTGCTCTTGGCTGTGGGTGACAGCACGCTCAACCAAATTCACCGCTTCATCGATATCAAACGGCTTTGGCAGGTACTCAAATGCCCCCTCTTGGTAGGCATTGACTGCCGCATCGAGATCGGAATGCGCGGTCATGATGATCACCGGCAGGGTTGGGTGGTCGCGTTGCAGATTTTTTAATAGCGTCAGACCATCCATGCCGGGCATGCGGATATCCGACACCAACACATCCGGCACACTACGCTCTAGCGCGGCAATCACACTGTCAGCATCGGCAAACGTCTCACAGGCCAGTCCGGCCGCGGTGAGGGTCTTATCGAGAACCCAGCGGATTGAGCTGTCATCATCGACGACCCAGATTAATCCTTTGCTCATGAGCATTCCTCGTGTTGTACGCCCCGCATCATGGTGCGGAGCGAATGATTCTGTTGATGCCTTTCAGCGTGATGGGGGTCATTTGATCGGCAGATAGAGCGTGAACTTGGTGTGCCCCGGCCAACTCACGACTTCGATTTTTCCCTGATGCTGATCAATCAGGTTTTGCGCAATAGACAAGCCCAGTCCGGTGCCGCCTTCACGCCCGGTCACCATGGGGTAGAACAAGGTGTCTTGGATATCCCGCGGGATTCCGGGGCCATCATCAATGATGTCGATTTTAGCGGCCACGCGGTGGCGCTGGCCGTGGATCACGGCTTGGTGAGCAGTACGGGTTTTCAGCGTGATATTGCCGCCGCCATGGGGGTGTAACGCTTGGGCGGCATTACTGACAATATTGAGAATGGCTTGTTCGAGTTGCTCGGGATCCATGGTGAAATCGGGCAGGCTCGGATCGTAATCGCGATGGATATGCAGGCATTCTCCACCGTCGAGGCTGATCAGTTGACGGACATTTTCCAGTACAGCATGGATATTGCCGTCATGGCGGGTGCCAGGACGCTGGGGGCCGAGCAGGCGGTCAACCAAGTTACGCAAGCGGTCGGCTTGGGCGATGATCATCTGGGTGTATTCGGTATAGCTGGGATCCGGTAAGGTCTTTTCCAGCAGTTGAGCGGCGCCACGCAGCCCACCCAGCGGGTTTTTGATTTCATGGGCTAAGCCACGGACTAATTCTTTGGCGGCCTGTTGTTGGGCGTGTTGGTTCAGCTCTTGGCTGATCCGACGTTGTTGGTCGATGGGCTTGAGTTCGAGCAAAATCAGTAAATCACGCTGCCACGATAACGGGCTGGCATTGAGCTCAAGCCGATGGGGGCGACCATCAATAACAAAGGTGACATCGCTGTCGGCCAAGCCTTGTCCGCTGTGCAGAATGGCGGGCAGCAAGTTCAATTCGAGGGAGCTGTGCTGCAAGATATCTGACAGGCGAGTCTGATCTAAGCGGCGCTTACTGCAGGCGAGCAGTTGCTCAGCGGCGGGATTGACGTAATGGATTGTTAGCTGCTCATCCAGCAGCACAATCGCCGTCACCAGATTATCTACAATCAGGGAAGAAAACTCGACCGTCACAATTACCGTCCTTGTGGATGCCATTCATGGTGGTGCATGAAAGTATCAACGCACCAAATTGGTGCATCCAAGTGTAGCGTGTCTACCCGGTATCGAGAACGAAAATATGCGAAGAACGTTAGCGCGGTTGTGGAATGGTTGGCCGCTGATTGACGCCTGCACGGTGGAGGTAAACCGTTACTTTATCAGACGATGCAATTACCTTGCCGTATTTGAGCAATTGGACTTGCAGGGTATGACTGCCGCGATTGATGTTGTTCAGTTGCCACTGCAGTTGGGTTTGGGCGCGGCCTTCGACTTTACTATCCAGCAGCAAGCGGGCAGTGTGGCCTTTTTTCAATTGGCGAGTACTGCTGGCGGCGACTTGAATATTGCCGCTGTTATCGCGCAAGGTTTGCTGGTGGGTGGGGCTTAGCAGGGTAATGCCGGCTTTGGGTAAGTTTGCTTCATCCTCGTCGCCGCTGGCCGGTGCCGTGGGATCGTTGGCTGCGGTGTCGGACTGTGGATCGGGAGAACTTTGGCGTTTTGGCGGCTTGATATCCAGTACCTTCGCCTCGGGGTTGGGCTGATCGGTAAAGTGGGTGACCCCATTTTCATCTTTCCAAGTGTAAATGGTATCGGCCACGGCCATGCCTGACATGCCAGTGACAAGTCCAAGGCCGATCAAGAGCGTAAGGTGACGTATTTTCATAAGTTTAGGGCGTGGCTGTGGATGATCTGTCTATTGTTGGCAGGCATTGAAGGATCAGCAATACAAAAAAGGCCAGCGTGTGAGGCTGGCCATATTCTCTAGCGAGTTCTCTCAGTACGTTACTTATACAGAGTAGTACAGTTCGAATTCTAGTGGGTGTGTTGCCATGTTGATGCGCTCTACATCGGCTGATTTTAGCTGGATGTAAGAGTCGATGAAGTCATCAGAGAACACGCCGCCTGTGGTTAGGAACTCGCGATCTTCGTCAAGCGCCTGTAGGGCACCTTGAAGTGACTCAGCCACTTTTGGAATCTCAGCGGCTTCTTCTGCCGGTAGGTCATACAAGTCTTTATCCATGGCTTCGCCAGGGTGGATCTTGTTGTTAATACCGTCAAGGCCAGCCATTAGCATGGCTGCAAATGCCAAGTATGGGTTTGCCGCTGGATCACCAAAGCGTACTTCGATACGACGTGCTTTCGGGCTTGGTACCACTGGGATACGGATTGACGCAGAACGGTTACGGGCAGAATAAGCCAGCATAACAGGCGCTTCGTAACCCGGTACAAGACGCTTGTACGAGTTCGTTGCTGGGTTCGCGAACGCATTGATTGCACGTGCGTGCTTGATGATACCGCCGATGTAGAACAGTGCCATTTCAGAGAGGCCGCCGTACTTGTCGCCTGCAAAGAGGTTTTGACCGTCTTTGTTCAGTGACATGTGAACGTGCATACCGCTGCCGTTATCACCCACAAGTGGTTTTGGCATGAAGGTCGCTGTTTTGCCAAATGCGTGTGCGACGTTGTGCACCACGTATTTGTAGATTTGGATTTCATCTGCTTTGGTTGTCAGGGTGTTGAAACGCGTTGCGATTTCATTCTGACCCGCAGTGGCTACTTCGTGGTGGTGTGCTTCAACAACGAGACCCATTTCTTCCATGATCAAACACATAGCAGAACGGATGTCTTGTGATGAATCGACAGGGGCAACTGGGAAGTAACCGCCTTTCACGCCTGGACGGTGACCTTTGTTACCGCCGTCGATGTCAGAACCTGAGTTCCAAGAGGCTTCGATATCATCAATTTTGAAGAAAGAGCCTGACATGTCAGTGTTGAACTTCACGTCGTCAAACAGGAAGAATTCTGGCTCTGGGCCAACCAATACGGTGTCTGCAAGACCCGTTGAACGCATGAAGTCTTCAGCACGCTTAGCGATAGAACGTGGGTCACGGTCGTAGCCTTGCATAGTGGCAGGCTCGAGGATGTCACAACGGATGTTCAGCGTCGCATCTTCAGTGAATGGGTCAAGCACTGCGCTTGCTGCGTCCGGCATCATCACCATGTCTGATTCGTTGATACCTTTCCAGCCAGCTACTGAAGAACCATCGAACATTTTACCTTCTTCAAAGAAGTCAGCGTCGATTTGGTGAGAAGGGATAGAGATATGCTGCTCTTTACCTTTGGTATCGGTAAAGCGTAGGTCAACAAACTTCACTTCGTTTTCCTGGATCAGCGCTAGTACGTTTTCAACTGACATCTTGAGTAACCTCCGGTGTTAGATTGGGCAACGGGCCGCAACAAAATAGGTGAGAGCGATGTCCGCTCGCATGATTTGTTATAAGCGAGAACCGTGCCAACTTTTCAAAGCCCCAAAATAGCGCATTCTTGGCGTTTGAGGGGCGTAAAATTCCTTTATTCGCACCATTGTGGGGAATCAGTGCACCATTATGGTGCAAGAGCCTAACATTCCCGACAGGGCGACGCGTATCTACATTAGCCCACCCCGGCATATTGTCAATCAGTGAGATGAAAAATGAACCGGGAAATAGAGCCTTATTTGTGAGAATTATTGGCAGGAAAAGCAGGAAAAAACAGGGAAAAAACAGGGGGGGAAAAAAAGGCGGTGATATAAATCACATATTACGTGGGTTTTAGCGTAAAATCTGTTAGATTGTGAGCCGTTTTTTTAACCAAGTGGCGCCATCCGGTCGCTGCATGTTCTGAGTGAATGTGAAATCCATGTCTAATCAACTGATCGATAAATTAAGAAATATCGCAATTATTGCGCACGTTGACCACGGTAAAACTACCTTGGTTGACAAACTGCTTCAGCAGTCTGGCACATTAGAGTCTCGCGGTGAAGCCGAAGAGCGTGTAATGGACTCGAACGATATCGAGAAAGAGCGTGGCATTACCATTCTTGCTAAGAACACAGCAATTAACTGGAATGACTACCGCATCAACATCGTAGATACCCCAGGACACGCCGATTTCGGTGGTGAAGTTGAGCGTATCATGTCTATGGTTGACTCTGTTCTGCTTATCGTTGATGCCGTTGACGGTCCAATGCCTCAAACACGTTTCGTAACGCAAAAAGCGTTTGCGCACGGCTTGAAGCCAATCGTTGTAATCAACAAAATCGACCGTCCTGGCGCGCGTCCTGAGTGGGTTATGGATCAAATCTTTGACTTGTTCGATAACCTAGGCGCAACTGACGAACAGCTAGACTTCACCACAGTTTATGCTTCAGCACTAAACGGCTGGGCAACGATGGAAGAAGGCGTTACTGGCGAAGATATGGAACCATTGTTCCAAGCGGTTGTTGATAACGTTGCAGCACCAAGTGTTGACGTTGACGGCCCGCTACAGATGCAAATCTCTCAGCTAGATTACAGCTCTTATGTTGGTGTTATCGGTGTTGCGCGTGTAACTCGCGGTTCTGTTAAGCCAAACCAGCAAGTAACAATCGTTAATGCTGAAGGCAAGAAGCGTAACGGTAAAGTGGGTACAGTTCTTGGCTACCTAGGTCTTGAGCGTCACGAAGTTGAAGAAGCTAAAGCGGGCGACATCATCGCTATCACAGGTCTTGGTGAGCTGAAAATTTCAGACACTATCTGTGACGTGAACACCGTTGAAGCACTGCCAGCTCTTTCTGTTGATGAACCAACAGTAACCATGACTTTCCAGGTGAACACTTCTCCGTTCGCGGGTAAAGAAGGTAAGTTCGTTACTTCTCGTAACATCCTTGAGCGTCTGCAGAAAGAATTGGTACACAACGTTGCACTACGCGTTGAAGAAACTGACAGTCCAGACCGTTTCCGTGTTTCAGGCCGTGGTGAACTTCACCTGTCTATCCTGATCGAAAACATGCGTCGTGAAGGCTTCGAGCTAGCAGTATCTCGTCCAGAAGTAATTCTGAAAGAAGAAGACGGCCAGCTAATGGAACCGTTTGAAGTGGTAACTATCGACGTGGTGGAAGAGCACCAGGGTAGTGTCATGGAAAACATCGGTATCCGTAAAGGTGAACTGAAAGATATGGCACCAGATGGTAAAGGCCGTGTTCGCATGGACTTCATGATGCCTTCTCGTGGTCTTATCGGCTTCCAGACTGAGTTCCTAACAATGACGTCTGGTTCTGGCCTTATCTACCACTCGTTTGATCACTACGGTCCACACAAGGGCGGTACTATCGGTCAACGTGCAAACGGCGTATTGATCTCTAACGGTACGGGTAAAGCGGTAACATACTCACTGTTTAACCTTCAAGAGCGTGGCCGTTTGTTCTCTGAGCACGGTGATGAAGTGTATGAAGGTCAGATCATCGGTATTCACAACCGTTCTAACGACCTGACTATCAACTGTCTTCGTGGTAAGCAGCTGACTAACGTTCGTGCATCAGGTACTGATGAAGCGCAAACACTTTCTCCTGCTATCAAGCACACGCTTGAGCAGGCACTAGAATTCATCGATGATGATGAACTAGTAGAAGTAACACCAGTAAGCGTTCGTATTCGTAAGAAGCTTCTTACAGAAAACGATCGTAAGCGTGCAGGTCGTTCTGGTAAGTAATTACTAGTTAATTGCCGTTAATTCAATCCCTCCATCGGTCTGACCATGGAGGGATTGTTGTATCTGGCGCCGAGAAAAGTGCGCTTATCTAACACCGACAGAAGAAAACATGATGCAACCGATGATTATTTCCGGCGGGCCCGGGGCGGGGAAAACCACCTTGCTGATGGCCTTGGCCGAGCAAGGTTATCTGACGTTTCCCGAGGCGTCTCGCACCCTGATCCGTGAACAGGCGCAGCAACCCGATGGTGTGCTGCCGTGGACCGATTTGCCGCGCTTTGCGGCGTTGTGCTTGGATCTCATGGGACAGCAACGCGCGCAAGCGGCACGCGGCACGGTACCGGCCTTTGTGGATCGCGCCATTGGTGATATTTGCGCGTATATGGCCCTTGGCGGCGTGCCGGTGAGTGAGGCATATCTTGAGGCTGCGAAGGGCTATCACCCTGTGGTGTTCTTCTGTGCGCCGCATGAAGCCATCTATGTGCAAGATGATGAGCGCCCGCACAGCTTTGTGGAAGCAGTGCAGATCCATCAGCAGTTACTCATGACCTATCAGGCGTTGGGGTATGAGGTGGTTGAGGTGCCGTGGGGAACGGTTGCGGAGCGGGCCAACTGGGTGCTGGCCCAACTTACGCGTTAACGCTGTGAGGATAGGGCGTTGTTACCGTCGTGCGTCTATGGTTTAGGCTTTGTTGAGGTGTGAGATGAAACGCTCAGACTCCGCAATGGCTGCTTCCATATCGGTGATGGCACGCTGAATATCTCGCTGCAGGCTGCTAAACTCACCTTGCAGCGATCCAATCGCTGCCGCATTGAGGTTATGCTTGAGGTACAGGGTGTTATCGCGCAGGGTATCGAGTACCGGCGTCATTTTCTTTTCTGCACGGTGCATTGCGGTCAGCATGCGCTGGTAAGACGCTTTGGTGCTGTTGAGTTTGCGTTCACTGTCGCGACGCAGCGACGCGCTGGTGTACAGTGACAGTTCATCTTGCCACTCATCGAACAAGGCACCGGCGACATCTTCAATGGCGGCAATGCGCTCGCTCACTCTTTCTGCGGCATCATTGCTGGCTTCATATTGATCATTGATTTGGTTGTACACGGTTTCAAGATCACCACCATCAAACTGGGTCACCGCCTTCAGGGCATCCAGCGCGCTGGTAAACTGCTCTTGCGCCTCTTGTTGGGCTTCATTGGCCTCTTCGACGCGATCAACCATGATCTCACGCTTATGTATGCCGACTTGTTCCATGGCAGAATAATAGGCACTTTGACACCCCGTTAATGTGGTCAGACTGAGTAGGATGGCAAGTAGATAGGGCATAAGGATCTCCAAGTGTTCTAGAATCTTCTCTAACGGGTTTTTTAAAAGAGAAAACAAGCAAGTATTGACATGACTATGGCTGACAAAAAGATAACTGGCAAGCACGGGTGGCAGCAATCCGTGCAGACTGTGATAGCGTATGCAGGCTACCTTCACCACCGTATTAGCCACGACCGCCTGACGGTCACCGCAGGCTCGATGGCCTATGTGACTCTGCTCTCTTTGGTGCCGTTGATCACGGTAGTGATTGCGGCGTTATCGACCTTTCCGGTGTTTGCGGGGTTGGGCGAGCTACTGCAAAACTTTGTGATTGAGAACTTTGTCCCCGCGGCGGGTGAGGTGGTGAAAGAGTACCTCAACGAGTTTGTGGCCAATGCCGGCAAGATGACGGCCGTGGGGATCGGCGCCCTGTTTGTGGTGGCGATGATGCTGATTTCTTCTATCGATCAGTCCCTTAATTACATTTGGCGGGTGCACGAAAAGCGCCGGCTGGTCACGTCATTCTCGATTTATTGGATGATACTCACGCTGGGGCCGATTTTGGTGGGGTCGAGCATTGCCGTCAGTTCGTATTTGGGGTCGATGAACCTCCTCGGCAGCGAAGCGGTGACGGGGTTATTTCAGCGCACACTACGTTGGCTGCCAGTCTTGATGTCGAGCAGTGCCTTTTTGGGGCTGTACTTGCTGGTGCCAAACACCAAGGTCCGGTTTAGCCATGCTTTGATCGGGGCGGTGACCGCCAGTGTGTTGTTTGAGCTCAGTAAAAAAGGCTTTGCCTTGTATATCTCCAATTTCCCGTCGTATCAGGTGATATACGGGGCATTGGCGGTGGTGCCGATTCTGTTTGTGTGGGTCTATCTGTGCTGGTGTATCGTGCTGTTTGGCGCGGAGATCACGGCCAGTTTGGGAGAACGCAAACATTGGCACCCTGAATGCAAAATGGCCCAAGCGACCGTTCCGACGGTGGCGGAATTAGACGCACTTATTCATTCTCATCAGGGCGCCTCAACGCCAGAGCCCGCCGCCACGGTGAGCTACACGAAAACACATTACGAACAAGCTGGCAGTGAACAAGCTAGTAATGAACAAGAAAGGTAAGGAAAACATGATTGCACTTATTCAACGCGTCAGCGAAGCCTGTGTGACGGTAGACGGTCAGGTGATTGGCACGATTGGCAAAGGACTGTTGGTGTTACTGGGCGTCGAAAAGGGCGACGATGAAGCCAAAGCGCAGCGATTGCGTGATAAGGTACTGGGTTACCGTGTGTTTGAAGATGACAACGGCAAGATGAACCTGAATGTGCAACAAGCCGGTGGCAGTGTGCTGGTGGTGTCGCAGTTTACGTTGGCGGCGGATACTAAAAGCGGTATGCGTCCGGGCTTCTCGGCGGGCGCCCACCCGACAGACGCTGAGCGTTTGTACGATCATTTTGTGGCGATCTGCAAAGAGAAAGACATGCCAACGGAAACGGGTATTTTCGCGGCAGATATGAAAGTCGCCTTGCTCAATGATGGACCGGTGACGTTCTGGTTGCAGGTATAAGCACAGATAAATACACGGGCACAGGCCCAGAAATAAGCAGGAGAGGGATGGCATGTTTCGACTGATCACACCGAAAACGGACGACGAGTTAGCCCGCTATTACGATTTTCGCTGGCGGATGCTGCGTGAGCCTTGGCGGATGCCGGTGGGATCGGAGCGCGATGCGTATGATGCGATGAGCTGTCACCGTATGATAGTGAGTGACAGTGGGCAGACCATTGCGATTGGGCGGCTGTACATGACGCCGGATAATGATGGTCAGATCCGCTATATGGCGGTGCACCCTGATCACCGTCACCAAGGCATGGGTGCGATTGTGCTGATGGCGCTCGAGTCGCTGGCGCGTCAGGAAGGCGCCAAGCGTTTGGTGTGTAATTCACGGGAAGAGGCGATCCCATTTTATGCCCGCAGTGGTTTTGCCAGTCAGGGCGAGTTAAGTGAAGAGCGTGGTCCGGTACGCCATCAACAAATGCTCAAGCATTTGGATCCGATGAATGAGGTGGTGCGCCACCCAGAATGGTGTCAGGAACTGCAAGCCTTGTGGCAATCACAAATTCCCATCAGTGAAAAAATGGGGGTGCGGATCAGCCAGTACACCGGTTACCGGTTTGAGGTCAGCGCGCTGATCAATGCCAACCTGAACCCCAGCGAGAGCATGTTTGCCGGCAGTATCTTTACCATGGCAACGCTGGCCGGGTGGGGCTTTACCTGGATGCTGCTTAAAGAGCGTAAACTCGACGCCGACATCATTTTGGCTGACAGCCATATTCGCTACCTTTCTCCGGTGCGCGAGCGGCCGCGTGCGGTGGTCACGGTGGAAGATCTGCAAGGCGATGTCGAGCGTCTGGCCCAGCGCCGCAAAGGGCGCGTGATGGTTAAGGTGCAGGTTTACAGTGATGACACACTGGCCGCCACCTTCTCGGGCACTTATATGTTGTTTCCATCGCACGTCGATGCGGAGGATGTCGACACGGATAACGAGGCGTGATCGGCTTGCCAGTGGCGTTGTAGCTGCTGGCAACCTTGCTGAGCCTCTATGTTCAAGGTTTGTGCCTTGGGATCAGTCAAGTCCCAGCGCCCATTGATCGTGGCCTGCAAGGCGTGGCTGTGCAAGGTCAACGGGGCAATGACAATTTGCCCGCGCTCACTGTCTATCCGCAACGGGGACAGTGCGACAGTTTGATGTGCTTCGGTGGCTGTTGTGATGGCAGGTGTTGCGGCTGCGTTATCCTGTGCCCAATGCTGCCAAAGGCTGTCGGGCGTGACGGTGAAAGCGGTGTCGCGAAAAGTGGCCGACAGCGATCCGGCTAAGCTATACGCCAAACTGGTGCGGCTCTCGCCCAGTCCTTTTGCCTCCCCTTCAATATCCATTTTTCCTGCTATCGGTAACGGTATTGCCAGCCATTGTGTTAGCAATTGGGTTGGCAGGCTATCGCCGCTCAGCTGCATTCGCCACGGTTGCCCTTCCTGATTGCGCGCCCATTGTCCGTTCGCGGCCAGTAATCCGTCCTTAAACGGAATGATGGCTTGGCGCAGTTGCCACACCCCCTGATCGGCCGTGAACTCGACCCAAGGTTCGTGCACATCCACCGCATTCAGGCTGGCAAAATGGGCGCTGCTGGTGAGCGAGCCATGCCACAGGCCGGGGTGACCTTGTTGCATGAGCGTGAGTTGTTTTCCGTCGATCTGTAATCCGCTGATCTGCCACGGCCACGCCGGATCACTGGCGGTGAGGTGAGTGTGGTTGATATCCAGCTGTTCAAGGGTGACGGTAGTTAGTGCGCGACCTATCTCACTGTTGTGCAGCGTGGCCCAAGCGTGTGTCAGGGGCGTGCTTGCCGATGGCGGTAAGAAGCCTTTGACGCCGTTGATAGTGAGGTGCGTTAAGGCGAGGCGGTCGGGATGGGCGGTGCCTTCTGCCTGCAGGTAACCGTCAAGCAGGTGAATGGACCCGCCTTGCAGCGTGATCGCTTGTGGCGAAAAAGCAAGATCCAGCAAGGGCTCAGAAAAGTCGGTCTCTTGCCAACGTCCACTGTTGGCGCTGAAGGAAAACAGCGCGTCAGGTTGGTCATACACCCCGCGAGGCCAGTGCCAATTTTCCAGCGACAGACTGGCATGATTGAGGGTCAGAGACGGCGATTCCATACTGCTGTTGAGAATATCGACTCGCTTAAGGGTGACGGTGAGCGGGGATGCGACCAAGCGATCGAGGTAGGGCTGAAGGGCCGATAACGGATCGGTGGATTGCCATTGCCCGTCCGACACGGTGAATTGCGGCACGGTGAGGTGATGACGCGTGGCATCGTACACCGCTTGGCCATTGAAGCTGGCGTGTTGGCCGTTGGCCGACAACCCGTAGAGGGTCCACAGTCCTGCGTGATGCTCACCATCGATCAGAACGTTGTTGAGTGTGAGGTTCTGCCACTGGATTGCGTTGGCCGCGACGCGAACATTGCCGGTAAAGTGCTGCCAAAAGGGAGACGCCGCATCTGGTTGCGTGGACCAGTTATCCCATTCCAATTGACTATTGGTGAACTGCACCTTGTTCCATTTCCCCGTGAAATCACTGATCGCCAGTCGCTGTGCGCTGATCGTCGGCAGGCGGAGACGGTGCGTGTTCCCTGCATCGAATAGGGCGTGCAGGGTAGCCGCATCTACCGGCAAAGACGGGTGTTCAATCAGTAGGGTATCAAGCTGCCAGTGCCACTCTTTGTTGGGGACGAATGTGTATGGACTGAGCCACAGGGAGAGACGCTTGGCGCTGATCGTCTGTGTGTCATCGAACTGAAGTTGCGGCTGGTCAATGATCAGCGTGAGTGGTTGGCGAATATGGTAGTCGATGTGTGCCGCACTCACCGGATACGGACTGAATAGGTTGACTGTCCAGAGGACCAGCGGCGTGGCAAAACGGGTGTGCAGCAGGGTCAGTCCCACGGTTCCCGTAAGCAATAAAAGGATAACAATGGTGGCGGTGAGTTTCCCGAACAGGCGCATACACACTCCCTGACGTGGTGATCGTTTATTTCATAATTTACTACGATTGGTATCTCATTAAGCGGGAAAAGCGGACGCGCTGCAAGGTGAGGGGCGGTGCTTTTTCATGGAAGCGAGATGATGAGATAAAAAAAGCCCCTCATGAAGAGGGGCTTAAGCCACGGTGTATCGGGATCAGTCTAGCTGAGGACCCGCTGCCACCAAGGCTGCACCTTCGGTGGTATCAGTGTACTTGTCGAAGTTATTGATAAAGCGCTCTGCTAAATCTTTTGCCTTGCTTTCCCACTGTAGTGGATCAGTGTATGTATCGCGTGGGTCCAGAATTTCTGCATCTACACCAGGCAATGCCATTGGCACTTCCAAGTTGAAGATTGGAATGTGCTTGGTTTCAGCGGTATCGATAGAGCCATCAAGGATCGCGTCGATAATGCCGCGTGTATCTTGGATAGAGATACGCTTACCAGAGCCGTTCCAGCCTGTGTTCACGAGGTACGCTTCTGCGCCCGCCGCTTCCATACGCTTAACCAGTACTTCTGCATACTTGGTTGGGTGTAGCGTCAGGAACGCATTACCGAAACAAGCAGAGAAGGTTGGCGTTGGTTCAGTAATACCGCGCTCAGTACCGGCCAGTTTCGCTGTGAAGCCAGACAGGAAGTGGTACTTGGTTTGCTCAGGTGTCAACTTAGACACGGGCGGTAGCACACCGAAGGCATCCGCAGACAAGAAGATCACTTTGTTGGCGTGACCGCCTTTTGATACGGGCTTAACGATGTTTTCAATGTGGTAAATCGGGTAAGACACACGGGTGTTTTCTGTCTTTGAGTTGTCATCGAAGTCAATTGCACCGTCGCTGCGCACCGTCACGTTTTCTAGCAATGCGTCACGGCGGATCGCATTGTAGATATCAGGTTCCGCTTCTTTAGACAGGTTGATGGTCTTCGCGTAACAGCCGCCTTCAAAGTTGAAGACGCCGTTGTCATCCCAGCCATGCTCATCATCACCGATAAGAGCACGTTTTGGATCGGTAGACAGGGTTGTTTTACCCGTACCAGACAGGCCGAAGAATACCGCGACATCACCGTCTTTGCCCATGTTCGCTGAACAGTGCATAGAAGCAATGTCTTGCAGTGGAAGGAAGTAGTTCATCATGGCGAACATGCCTTTCTTCATTTCACCGCCGTACCATGTACCGCCGATCAATTGCATTTTTTCTGTGAGGTTGAACACGGTAAAGTTTTCCGAGTTCATGCCGTGCGCTTCCCAGTTCTGGTTCGTGCACTTCGCGCCGTTCATCACGACGAAATCTGGCTCAAAGCTTTCAAGTTCTTCATCGCTTGGACGGATGAACATGTTTTTCACGAAGTGTGCCTGCCAAGCGACTTCAGTCACAACACGGATGCATAGGCGGGTATCAGGGTTAGTACCACAGTAACCATCAATCACAAACAGACGCTTGCCTGATAGTTGGTTTGTTACGAGGGCTTTCAGATCATTCCACGCTTCTTGACCAATGCTCTTATTATCGTTTTTGCCTTGGTCTGCCCACCAGAGAGTGTCTTTGGTGGTCTCATCTTTGACGATGAATTTGTCTTTCGGTGAACGGCCGGTAAAAATACCAGTATCAACAGACACTGCCCCAAGCTCCGTCACGATACCTTTTTCGTATCCTTCTAGGCCTGGTTTGGTCTCTTCCTCGAACAGGATTTCATAACTCGGGTTACGAATAATCTCTGTAACATTGCTGATACCGTATTGTGATAGGTCCATATTTTTTGCAACCTTTTTTTCGACGTTCATGACAGTCATAGGTGCTCCTTGGGTAAGATGTTGTTTAACTGTTGACCATGCTAGCAACCCTAAAGGGGTAAATCAGGGATGTTTATCAAAAATTAACCATTAAAAAGTTAAGGATAAGTAAAAGTTTCGAATGTTTGGAGCAAATAAGTTTACTGTGCTGTGAAGGGTGTGCGCCAGCGCATGTGATTAATATTTACCCTGAAAAAAGCGGGAGTTAGCGTGTTACTCAATTACAGGATGGACGGGGCGATGCGGTAAAGGTATAAAAAAGCCAGCAGGGCGCTGGCTTTTTGTCATTATCTTACAGGCTTAATTAGGGTGGCTAATTAATGCACCTGGTTGCTGTTGCTGTCTGAGGCATTTTCAAATAGCGCGGCGACATCAACATTGTCGAAATCATAGCTGCTACCGCAATAGTCACAGTGCAGAGAGATCTTACCGTCTTCTGCGACAATGCGTTCGATCTCAGTACGTTCAATGGAGCAGATCGCTGCCGCGCTGCGCTCACGAGAACAGCCGCACTGGAACGAAACGGCTTGTGGGTCAAACAGCTGTACTGTTTCTTGGTGGTACAGGCGGTAAAGGACATCTTGCGCGTCCAAGCTGAACAGCTCGTCGTTTTTCACGGTACTGGTCAACTGCTCTAGGTGCTCAAAGTCGCCTTCTTGGCCTTGGCCATCGGGCATGATCTGCAGCAACATGCCTGCGGCTTTTGCTTCACCCTCGAACTCACCCGTGCGCAACCAGATACGGGTTTTCAGCTGTTCAGAGTTGTTGAAGTAACCTTCTAGGCACGCCGCTAGGCTGTCGCCTTCCAGGCCAACCACGCCTTGGTAACGCTCACCTTTATTTGGCGTAATCGTGATCACCATGTGGCCTTTACCCATGAGATCATGGATAGAGCCCGTGGTCGGTAGTTCACCGTCCCAGCGTGCCACGCCGCGTAGTTGCTGCTGGTGGTCACCGTTGATCACCGCCAGTTTTACTGGACCATCACCTTGTAGTTGCACGGTGATAGACCCTTCAAACTTCAGGGTCGCTGTCAGTAGGCTGGTGGCCACAAGCAGTTCACCAAGCAGGGTTTGTAAGGGGGCTGGGTAGGCTTGACTCGCAATAATTTGGTGGTAGGTGTCGCTGAGCTGAACCAGTTCACCACGTACGGATGCACCGTCGAACAGGTAACGGTGTAGGCTGTCATTTGTCATTAGCTTGTATTCTCCAGCAAGTGACTAGAAGTTCCAATTTGCGGCTTAGTTCCACGATCGTGAAACTATTTCACGATCTTGTTACCTAATCTCTCTAATTGGAATTACTTTTAAACTTAATGATATCGCGTCGCTGTTTTTTATCTGGACGCTTATCGGGACTCGGGCTGTCAAAGGCATGGAGCTTGCGTAAGGTCGCTTGCTCATTGCGTAGTTTCAGACTTTCTTCCGTTTCCCGATAAAGGGTTTGTGCTTCAGGAGCGCCGCGGCGGCTGTCAGACACTTTCTCTATAATGATGGTTTTTTCTTCATTACCTTGTCTGATACGCAGTTCAGCCCCCACCTCAACCAGTTTACTGGGTTTGGTGCGTTGACCGTTGTAATGCACTTTGCCGCCATCGACCATATTGCGGGCAATGGATCGTGTTTTGTAAAAACGTGCCGCCCATAGCCATTTATCGAGACGGACTTGCAAGGTGTCCGAATGGGATGTGTGCTGGCCCACAATTTGCTCCTTCGCCAAAGGGCGCTAAAAGTACCATATTGCCGACACAGCGTCAGCAGGTGGTCAAGAGTAATTAAATGGTGATATTGACTCGGGATTTCAACGACAATTTCGGAATATCTTGCATAAAATAGCTAGTCTATTGATAGTTGATGTGATTTTTCCGTGATCTCTTTTGGCAATATGTTATCTAATCGCAATTTTACGATGCTGTTTCACCGCTGGGACGGTATCCTGTGAAGTCCTTAGCTTCACGCTTATTTATTAATTTCCGCAGGACAATGGATTTTTCATGGTAGCAGCAAATTGGTTAGGGGCACTGCAGTCGAAGCGCGGTTTTTCCATTCGCTCACTCACTCGCCTCCTAACGTGGTTCTTGGTCATTCTCTTTGCTTGGATTCTAGGGCGTCTTGTGTGGTCATTCTTGCAACCGACGGTTGCTCCCGCGCCTTGGCAACCCGCTCCTACGAGCGCGTCGAGCCCTGCTGCCGCTGGGCGAGATGATGTCCCGCAGATTTTGGCCATGAACTTGTTCGGCCGTTATCAGAAAAATGCCCCTGTGGTTGAGCAAAAACAGCCGGTGAAGCAAGATGCGCCGCAAACCCGCTTAAATCTCACTTTGGTTGGCTTAGTGGCGAGTACCAACGCCAAAACTGCGCTGGCCGTGATCACTCACCGTGGCAAACAAAATACGTACGGTATTGATGAAAACATCGATGGCACCCGCGCTACGTTACAGGCGGTGTATGCCGACCGTGTGATCATCCGTAATGGTGGCCGTGATGAAACCTTAATGCTGGATGGCGTAGACTTTAATAAGTCGGCGCAATCGACGCCTGCACGCCCTACGGTCGCCAAGAAACCCGCGACAAAGCCAGCGGCGAAGCCCGCTTCTGAGCTCGGGCGTATTAAGCAAGAAATTCTCGAGAAACCACAATCGCTGTTTAGCTATATTCGGTTGTCTCAGGTGAAGCGGGATGGTGCCCTGGTGGGTTACCGTGTGAATCCCGGTAAAGACAGGGCATTGTTTGATGCAGTGGGTCTGCAAACCAATGATCTAGCGGTAAGTCTAAATGGCAATGACTTAACCGATGCAGCCGTCATGGCAAAATTGTGGACGGAATTGTCAAATGCCACGGACTTTACGCTGACTGTCGAACGAGAAGGTCAGCTACATGATATTTACATTGAACTGCAGTAGTAGTGGTTCAAGGCGAACATGCGATAGCGCAGGAGTTATTTGTGAAAAAATGGATGGGTAAAAGTGCCCTCTGGCTACTGAGCAGCTTGATGTGTAGCTCAGCACTCGCAAGTGAGTTTAGTGCCAGTTTCAAAGGAACCGATATTCAGGAGTTCATCAACATTGTTGGTCGTAACCTGCAAAAGACAATCATTGTCGACCCTGCAGTGCGTGGTCAAGTGAATGTGCGCAGCTATGATCTGCTTAATGATGAACAGTATTACCAATTTTTCCTCAACGTGCTTGAAGTCTACGGTTTCGCTGTGGTTGAAATGGATAATGGCGTGCTGAAAGTCGTCCGCGATAAAGACGCTAAAATCTCAGCTATCCCGGTGGTGGGTGACGATAATACGGTGAAAGGTGACGAAGTGGTCACCCGTGTTATCGCAGTACGTAATGTGTCGGTGCGTGAACTGTCACCGCTTTTGCGTCAGCTGAACGATAACGCCGGTGCCGGTAACGTCGTGCACTATGATCCGGCCAATATCATCATGATCACGGGCCGTGCTGCCACGGTAAACCGTTTAGCCGAAATCATCGAGCGCGTTGACCGCGCAGGTGATAAAGAAATCGACGTGGTGGAACTGCGTAATGCGTCGGCCGCGGAAATGGTCCGTATCGTGGATGCCTTGAATAAAACGGCAGACGCGAAATCGACCCCGCAATTTTTGCAACCTAAATTGGTGGCGGATGACCGTACCAACTCAGTCTTACTGTCTGGCGACCCGAAAGTGCGTGAGCGCTTGAAGCGTTTGATCCGTCAGCTAGACAAAGAAATGGCGTCATCCGGCAATAACCGCGTGGTGTACTTGAAGTACGCCAATGCGGAAGATCTTGTCGATGTCCTTAAAGGGGTGTCAGACAACCTGCAAGCAGAAAAGAGCGGCAGCGGTAAGTCAGCCCGTACGAAGAATGACGTGATGATTTCGGCCCACGTTGATACCAACGCCCTGATCCTGACTGCGCCGCCTGATATCATGCGCGCGCTGGAAAACATCATTGCGCAGCTAGACATTCGTCGTGCGCAGGTACTGATTGAAGCCATGATTGTGGAACTGTCAGAAGGTGACGGCGTCAACTTCGGTGTGCAGTGGGGCACTTTGGACGGCGGTGTGGTGCAGTTTGGTAACTCGGGCGTACCGATTTCCCAATATGCGGTAGGCCTAGAAGATGCCAAAGAAACCACCCGTAGTGAAACCTACATTGATGCTAACGGCATTGAGCAGGTGCGAACGATTACCGAAGACGGCGATTTCAGTACCCTTGCCAGTGTACTGGGTGGCGTGAACGGTGCCGCGTTGGGTATCGTGATGGGCGACTGGACCATGTTGGTGAATGCCGTGGCGTCCGATCGTAATTCGAACATTTTGTCATCACCAAGCATTACGGTGATGGACAACGGTGAAGCCTCGTTCATTGTCGGTGAAGAAGTGCCGGTCGTGACCGGTTCGACCTCAAGTTCGAACAATGACAACCCGTTCCAGACCGTTGAACGTAAAGAAGTCGGTATCAAACTGAACGTGACGCCGCAGATCAACGAAGGGGATTCGGTCCAGCTGGAAATTGAACAAGAAGTGTCGAATGTGTTGGGTGCCGATGGGGCGGTCGACGTACGCTTCTCGAAGCGGCAGTTGACCACCTCGGTTTTGGTGCAAGACGGTCAAATGATTGCGTTGGGTGGCTTGATCCAAGAGCAAACCAATGAGAGCGAGCAGAAGATCCCGCTACTGGGTGACATTCCGGTATTGGGGCACTTGTTCAAGTCGACCAACACCACCAAGTCAAAAACCAACTTAATGGTGTTTATCAAGCCGACCATTATTCGTGATGGCGTGACGGCTGATGGTATTACCCAGCGTAAATACAACTATATTCGTGCTGAGCAGTTGTACCGTCAAGATCAAGGCTTGCGTTTGATGCCAAACACGGACACGCCATTAATGCCGAAGTACGGTGAGGACATCGCGTTGCCAGCTGAAGTGCGTGCCTTTGTCGCGCAATTAGAGGGTGATAAATAATGGATGACGCGCGTTTGCAGCCAGAGGCCCAGCCGCGCTTCCGGTTACCGTTTTCGTTTGCCAAGCGCCACCGTGTGGTGCTGGAAGTGATCGAACACGACATGACCCTGTTCTACTCTGGCCAACTCAGTGCTGGGGTATTAGCAGAGATCCGCCGTGTTTCCGGTCGCCCTTTTGCGCCGAGTGAACTGGATCCGCAAGCTTTTGAACTGAAATTAACTGAAGCCTACCAGCGAGATTCGTCGGAAGCGCGTCAGTTGATGGAAGATCTGGGTTCTGATAACGACGACTTCTTTGCGTTGGCAGAAGACCTGCCTGAAACCGAAGACTTGTTAGAGTCGGAAGACGATGCGCCGATCATTAAATTGATCAACGCCATGCTGGCCGAAGCCATCAAAGAAGCCGCGTCGGATATCCATATCGAAACCTTTGAAAAGCACCTGTCGATCCGTTTCCGGGTCGATGGCGTGTTGCGTGAAGTGTTGCACCCGAGCCGTAAACTGGCGCCGTTGTTAGTCTCACGTATTAAGGTCATGGCGCGCTTGGACATTGCCGAGAAGCGTATTCCACAGGATGGCCGTATTTCATTGCGTATCGGTGGTCGTGCCGTCGATGTGCGTGTGTCGACCATGCCGTCTTCCCACGGGGAGCGCGTGGTATTGCGTTTGTTGGATAAGAACGCGACTCGCTTGGATTTGCACAGCTTGGGCATGACCCCAGCGATCCATGAAAACTTCCGCCGTATTATCGAACGTCCGCATGGGATCATTTTGGTCACCGGCCCGACGGGTTCGGGTAAGTCCACGACATTGTATGCGGGCTTGCAGGAATTGAACGGTAAAGAAAACAACATTCTGACAGTCGAAGATCCGATCGAATTTGATATCGACGGGATCGGTCAGACGCAAGTGAACACCAAAGTGGACATGACCTTTGCCCGCGCCCTGCGTGCCATTTTGCGTCAGGATCCGGATGTGGTGATGATCGGTGAAACCCGAGACCAAGAAACGGCGGCGATTGCGGTACAAGCCTCGTTGACCGGTCACTTGGTACTGTCGACGTTGCACACTAATACCGCGATCGGTGCGGTGACCCGTATCCGTGATATGGGCATTGAACCGTTCTTGATCTCCTCCTCCTTGTTGGGGGTGTTGGCGCAGCGTCTGGTGCGTCGTTTATGTAAAAACTGCCGCGAACCGTATGAAGCCGATGCCGCTCAGAAGACGCTGTTTGGCTTAACGCCTGATGCACCATTGACGCTCTACCATGCCAAAGGCTGTGAGGCGTGTAACCAAAAAGGTTACCGTGGCCGTACCGGTATTCATGAGCTGTTGATTGTTGATGAACAAGTGCAAGAATTGATCCACTCTGAAGCGGGTGAAATGGCGATTGAAAAAGCCATTCGCGCTCATACACCGAGTATTCGAGACGACGGTTTATCGAAGGTAAAAGCCGGTATCACGACCCTTGAGGAAGTGATGCGGGTGACCAAAGAGGGCTAAGATGGCGGCGTTTGAATATAAGGCGCTCGATGCCAAAGGGCGCCAGAAAAAAGGGGTACTGGAAGGCGACACTGCCCGTCAGGTGCGACAGCAACTGCGCGAGCAGGGCTTGATCCCAGTCGATGTTACCCAGACTCGTGAACGAGAAAAGAAAAAAGCCGCTGGTGGCTTTCAATTGCGCCGCGGGATCAGTACCAATGAATTGTCACTGATCACCCGTCAGTTGGCGACCTTGGTGCAAGCGGCAATGCCGCTGGAAGAATGTTTGAAAGCGGTGGGTGAGCAAAGCGAAAAACCCCGCTTGAAGAACATGATGCTTGCGGTGCGTTCGCGCGTGGTAGAAGGATACACGCTGTCAGACAGTATGGCGGAATACCCGCATGTGTTTGATCAGCTGTTTCGTGCCATGGTGGCGGCGGGGGAGAAATCCGGTCACTTAGACACGGTGCTTAACCGCTTGGCTGACTACGCAGAAAACCGCCAACAAATGCGCAGCAAACTGCAGCAGGCGATGATTTACCCCACCATGCTGACCTTGATTGCGGTGTCCGTTGTCGCCTTCTTGTTGGCGACCGTGGTGCCGAAAATTGTCGATCAGTTTGTGCAGATGGGGCAAAAACTGCCAACCATTACCGAAATATTGCTTGCGGCCAGTGACTTTGTCCTTAACTGGGGCGTGTTGGTCTTGATTGGCATTGTTGCGCTGGTGGCGGGCATTAAGTTTGCTCTGCGACGTCCAGACTTTCGACTCGCGTGGGACCGACGCGTGCTACAGTTGCCGGTGATCGGCAAGGTGGCCCGTGGCTTGAGTACGTCACGCTTTGCTCGCACGCTATCGATTTGTACGTCGAGTGCGATCCCGCTGCTTGAGGGGATGAAAGTGGCCTCGGACGTGATGACAAATACGTGGGTGAATAAACAAATTTGCGACGCCGCCGATAAGGTACGTGAAGGGGCAAGTTTGCGGGTGTCATTGGAGCAAACAAAACTGTTTCCGCCTATGATGCTCCATATGATTGCCAGTGGGGAACGCAGTGGTGAGTTAGAGCAAATGCTAACGCGCGCAGCGGATAACCAAGACCGTGATTTTGAGTCGCTGGTGAACATGGCACTCGGGGTGTTTGAACCTTTATTGATTGTCGCGATGGCGGGCATCGTGATGTTTATTGTTATTGCTACCCTTATGCCGATCATTGCTTTGAATAATATGGTCGGAATGTAATTTTTTGGAGGTTTTCTCAATGCAACGCAAACAACGCGGCTTTACGCTGTTAGAAGTTATGGTCGTGATCGTCATCCTGGGCGTACTGGCCAGCTTGGTTGTCCCTAACCTACTGGGTAACAAGGAAAAGGCTGACCAACAGAAAGTCGTGACCGACATTGGTGCGCTGGAGAATGCACTGGACATGTACAAGCTGGATAACAGCGTGTATCCATCAACAGACCAAGGTCTGGAAGCACTCGTGAGCATGCCATCTGCTAGCCCGGAACCTCGTAACTACCGTGACGATGGTTACATCAAGCGTCTGCCAAAAGATCCTTGGGGTAATGAGTACAGCTACATCATGCCGGGTGAACACGGTGCGGTGGATATCTTCAGCCTGGGTGCCGATGGCCAAGACGGTGGTGAAGGTGTGAACACTGACATCGGTAACTGGAACATGCTGGACTACTAAGCATGCAGAAACGTGCCGCAGGTTTTACCCTGATCGAAATATTATTGGTATTGGTGCTGCTGGCGAGCAGCGCCGTGGCGGTGATCATCTCATTGCCGGATAACAAGGAAGATGCGGTCAAGGAAGAAGCGGCACGTTTTCATCACCTCGTCCAGTTACTGGGCGAGGAATCCCTGCTGAACGGCAGGGATTACGGTATCCGTGTAGAGCGTGATCATTACCAGTTTCTTCAGCTAACCAGTCAAGATTGGCAGCCCATGCAAGCCTCTCGCTTTTTTACCCAAGTCGAGATGCCGGAAGGCGTCCGTTTACGCGTCGAGATAGGCAGTTACTCGTGGCAGGACAAAGATCGTTTGTTCAAGCCAGGCTCCCTGTTTGATGAAGACTTGTTTGCTGAACAAACTGATAAAGACAAAATTAAACCGCCTCAGGTGGTGGTGATGGCCAGTGGGGAGTACACCCCGTTTACCCTTGAATTTGAGATCGAGGGTGAGAATGAATTCTGGCGTGTGCAGGCTGACGAAGTGGGTCAGCTGTTCCTTCTGCCACCGGGAGAAACGATTGAAAGTATCAGTAAAAAAGATGAGGAGTGGCCGTGAATCGACAGCGTTATCGGCGTAATCGCCAGCGAGGGATGACTTTGCTGGAAGTGCTGGTCGCGCTCGCCGTGTTTGCCACTGCCGCCTTGAGTGTCATGAAGGCCGTCAGCCAGCACCTCTATACCCTCAGTTATTTGGAAGAAAAAACGTTTGCCGCCATGGTGGCAGATAACGAATTAGCGAAAATGCGCCTGTCGGGTGACGTCCCGACCTCAGCGAAGAAAGGAAAATCAGAACTGGCTGGTCGGGAATGGTACTGGACCATCAAAAGCACCAAAACCGCCGATGGCTTTTTACGGGCATTAGATGTCACGGTCACGACCGATGAAGCCAGAAAGAATTCCATCGTCACGCTGAGAACCTATGTTGAAAACTAATGTTAAAAGCAAATGTTAAAAACAAGCCAAACGCGACGTCACACACCGTGAACACCCCATGGTTTTTGTTTCGATCTCGCCCTGCTGCCGGTTTTACCCTGCTGGAAGTGCTGGTGGCCATCGCGGTGTTTTCCATGCTGAGTTTGTCGGCCTATCAAGTGATGAACGGGGTACAACGCAGTAATGCCCAGTCGATCGAACACAATGAACGACTGAAAGAAATTCAGCGAGCGATGGTGATGATGGACAATGATTTCCGTCAGATTGTGGCGCGCAAGACCCGTAACCTCGGTGAGACCGCCAGCGACAAATTATTGCAAAGCAGCGAGTACCTGCTGGATTCCTCCAGCGATGGGATCCTGTTTACGCGCTTAGGCTGGCAAAACCCACAACACATGTTTCCCCGTGGTGAGGTGCTGAAAGTGGGCTACCGCGTGGTGGACGATACCTTAGAGCGTGTTTGGTTCCGTTATCCCGATACGGTGGTAGGCAGTGAAGCCTTGGTGCGTCCCATCTTGACCGGCGTAGAAAAACTGGCTTTCCGCTTCTACAGCGATAAGAAGTGGGCTGATAAGTGGGATAAAGCCGCCGCTTTGCCACAAGGGGTGATCGTTCAACTGACGCTGGAAGACTACGGTGAGATCGAGCGGGTTTACATGCTGCCGGACTCCGTATTAAGTGCGGAGGACGAAGAGTAATGGCGACCCAACAGAAACAAAAAGGCGTCGCGCTGATCGTTGTGCTGTTATTGCTGGCGATGATGACGGCGTTGGCGGTGCAGATGAGTGAGCGCCTGCATTTGAATTTTTACCGTGTGGAAAGCCAAATCCAAAACCAGCAAGCCTATTGGTTCGCCCAAGGGATGGAAGCGCTGGGCAAGGTAGCGATAGAGCAAGGCATTGAAGACAGTGACACAGTGAACCTGAGTCAGGCGTGGGCGACAAAAGATCAACGTTATCCGTTGGACGGGGGCAGTGCGACGGGGAATATTTTCGACCGCCAAGCCTGCTTTAATTTGAATGCGTTATCAGGCCTCGCACCGATGACTGATCGCAGTAGCCCTCCATATCTGGTCAAAGCCTTGCAGGCGATGATGGAAGAAGTGGGTGTTGAAAGCTATGACGCCGAAGTGGTTGCAGAATCGGTATGGGAATACGTGGATCCTGCCGAGGCGGTGAATTCCTCGTTTGGTGCTGGTGACAGTACTTATGAAGGGTTCCGTCCACCTTACTTGCCGCCGCGCGATTGGATGGCCGATATCAGTGAGCTACGTGCCGTTAACGGCGTAACAGGGGCGATCTACGAGAAGGTGCAGCCATTATTGTGTGCCATTCCGACCACGTCGCTGGCCATTAACGTAAACACATTATATGAGAATCAGGCCGCGATTTTAGTCGGACTATTTGCACCAAGTTTGTCATTGTCGGATGCTCAGACATTATTGAAAGAGCGCCCGTATGATGGCTGGGGCGCCGTGGATGATTTCTTGGCTGAGCCTCAGCTCGCCAGTTTGGATGCCGAAGCTAAAAAGCAGGCAAAAGCCTTTTTATCGGTAACGAGTGATTACTTTCAGTTAGATACCGAGATTGTGGTCGATAGATCCCGAGTGCGGCTTGTAGCCTTGCTCAAGCGAGATAGTGAAGACAAGGTGACAGTTGTACGTCGCCGTTATGGAGGAATCAGTGAGCGAATTTCTGACAATCAGGCTGAGTAGCCGTGCTGAACAGCCGGTGCAATGGCTTGTCTGGTCGCCACAACAACACGAAGTGATCGCATCGGGTCAGCTGGACAATATCAGCTTACTGGGTGAGATCGCGGACTATGCCGCTCAGCGAACCGTATATGCCTTGATCCCAGCCAGTGATGTGCTGATGACTCAGGTCGCGATTCCTGCGGGAAGTAGCCGTCAGTTGGCCAACGTACTGCCATTTCTCCTTGAAGAAGAGTTGGCACAGGATGTGGATAATCTGCATGTGCATTTGTTGGAAAAAAGCGGCGATTTAGCACAAGTGGCGGTGGTCGAACACCGTAAAATGGAAGAATGGCTGGCGGCATTGTCTGACGCTGGCTTTGAAATTAAAGCGTTACTGCCTGACTGTCTGTGTTTGCCGCATTTTGATCACAGCTATTCAGCGGCTGAAATTGAAGGCCAGTGGTTGATCCGTCAATCGGCGGTACAAGGCATCGCCGCGGAAACCGCATGGTTAGCCGCATGGTTGTCGGCGCAACAAGCCCCGATCGTACCGGCCGTCGATGAGGCGACGGAGGACAGTGATGCAGACCAGAACGCGGGCGAAGCGCGCGATGATACGGCGGGTGACAAACCTGTTGTGTCGATGGCGAAAGCGGATGATGTGCCGCTGACCGCACAAGATATTGTGATCCACCACTTTACCCCCGCACCGGCAGAGATGCCGGGACGTTGGCAGCCAGAAGCCCCTGAGTTGGTGATGCAATTACTGGCCGAAGGGGCATTGGCCAGCAAGGTCAACCTGCTTTCCGGCGCGTATAAGCAACAACCAGCATGGCGTAAACACCTGAAGCCATGGCGTAAGGTGGCGATTGCGGCTGGTGTGGTTGGGGCGGTATTGATTGCACAACACGTTATCTCGATGCAAGCGATGGACAAGCAGGCACTGGCGTACAAAGCCGAAAGTGAACGTATTTTCCGTCAGGTGTTGCCGCAGTTTAAACGTGTGCCTTCGTCAAGCTACCTGAAACGTCAGATGAACAGTGAACTGACGCGTTTAGGCGGCAGCAGTGACGGTGATGGCTTATTGCCATGGCTAGCACAATTGCAGCCGGTGCTGGCTAAAGTGCCACAGTTGTCGATGCAGAACTTCAAATACGATCAGAATCGCGGCGAAATCCGTTTTCAGGCCGTGGCGGCAGAGTTCCAACACTTTGAACAACTACGTACTCTGCTGGCTGATAATTTCACGGTCGAGCAAGGTCAGCTTAATCGAGAAGGCAATCAGGTGACCGGTGCCGTGGTCTTGAGGAGAAAGTCATGAATGCCTGGTGGAAAGGGATCAGTGCGCGTGAACAACGTTTAGTCTTGGGTGGCGGCAGCGCGTTATTGCTGGCCATCTTGTATTGGGGCATTTGGCAGCCGCTCGCTGTGACGGCGCAGAATACCGAAAACCGTTTGCAAGGTGAGCGTCAGCTGTTGACGTGGGTGACCAAGAAAGCCGATGAGATTGTCAGTTTACGCGGCACGTCTGGCTCGACGGGGACGGTCAGTGGTAAGGGCCTGAACCAAGTGATCAATGAAACCACGGGACGTTACCGTATTGAATTGATCCGTATGCAGCCGCGCAGTGAAGCGGTGCAGGTGTGGGTCAAGCCATTGCCGTTTAATACGTTGATTAATTGGTTGGCTTTTTTACGTGATGAGCATGGCATTGATGCCCAGTTTTTGGATGTGTCCAAAACGGATCAGGCTGGCATGGTAGAAGTGAACCGCTTGCAGTTAGGGCGGGGGTAAACGTGAAATATAAAATATTACTGGGTGTGTCTTTTGGGGTCGCACTGACGGGCAGTCTGATCGCGCATGTGCCCGCCAGTTGGGCATGGCAACAAGTGCCTAAACTGGCCAGCGTACAGATTTCGGGGATTGATGGCACGCTGTGGCAAGGTGCCGCGAGTCAGGTGCGTTGGCAGGGGAAAAACCTCGGCCGTGTACAGTGGGATATGCGTGTGCTGCCATTGCTGATGGGCAGTGTGAAGCTGGATGTGCGTTTTGGTCAGGGCAGTGATATGGGGTTGACTGGACGTGGATTAGTCGGCTACCACAGTGCCGGACCATTTGCTGAAAACCTGCTGGTCTCCGTACCGGCCGCAGAGATGATGCAGTTCGCGCCTTCGGGCGTGCCGGTTACCGTGGCAGGCAACGTGGAGTTGACGTTGCGTGACTATCAGTTTGCCGCGCCATACTGCGAGACGTTGGATGGCACACTGGCATGGAGTGGCGCACAGGTATCATCCCCCCTTGGGGCGTTGAATCCGGGGCCAGTAATTGCGGATTTGTCGTGTGATCAGGGCAAGGTGCTGGCGGCGATGGCGCAAACCTCGCCTGAAGTAGTGAGTGAGTGGAATGTCTCGCTAGCCCAAGGGAATAACTACGCACTTGCCGGTTGGTTCAAGCCGGGGGCTGAATTTCCCCCTCAGTTGGGGCAACAGTTGAAGTGGCTGGGTAGCCCGGATGCCAAAGGGCAATACCGCATTACTTACAGCGGTCGATTCTAACATAACACCTCCCCCGTTAACTCGGCAGCGCTTGCCGGGTTAACGTTTTCCTCAGAAAGTGCTTTATTTCGTCAGCCTATTACCATTAAATGAAAGACAGTGTCAGGGTTACGGTTTGATGTCGTAACAGGCCTTCAAACAGGACATAACATGGCTGTCGATCATAAAAAACCTCAAATTCTTGCCACAGACGTGGTCGCCCAATCTCAATTATTCAAAATTGAGTCTTTGAATCTGCGCTTTTCCAATGGCGTCGAGCGGACGTATGAACGGATGAAACCGTCAGGGCGTCATGCGGTGCTGGTGGTGCCAGTGACCGCTGAAGGCGATCTGTTGTTGATCCGTGAGTATGCTGCCGGTACTGAGCGTTATGAGCTGGGTTTCCCAAAAGGCTTGATCGATCCCGGTGAGCGTCCGGAAGAGGCGGCCAACCGAGAACTGAAAGAAGAGATCGGGTTTGGTGCCCATCGCCTGCAACCCCTGAAAGAAGTGGTGCTGGCCCCGTCGTATTTTTCCAGCAAGATGACCTTGTTTTTGGCGCAAGACTTGTACCCAGAGCAGTTGGAAGGAGATGAGCCAGAACCACTAGAAATCGTGCGCTGGCCGTTGAACCAAGCACAAGAGTTGCTGACACACTTGGACTTTGCCGAAGCGCGTAGCATCACGGCATTGTTTTTGGCCCTTAAACATCTAGATCAATAGGAGCGGCAATGGACCTATCGAACCTATTACCGTCTATCACCGAGATCGCTAAAGCGGCCGGACAGGTGATTGTCGAGATTTATCAGCGTGGCCAGTTTGAAGAACACATCAAACAAGATAACACGCCGGTGACCAGTGCCGATTTGGCGGCTCATCAATTGATTGTGGAACGCTTGACAGCGCTGACGCCGGATATTCCGGTGTTGTCGGAAGAAGATGCCAATATCCCGCTGAGTGAACGCGGGACGTGGTCGCGCTATTGGCTGGTGGATCCGCTCGATGGCACGCAAGAATTTATCGCGAAAAGCGGTGACTTTGCCACGATCATTGCATTGGTTGAGCATAATCAACCAGTGATGGGGGTGGTGTATGCGCCTATCTCGGACGTGGTGTATTTTGCCTACCGGGGCAAAGGGGCATGGAAAACCACCGCGATGGGGGAAACCGTGGCGATCAGTACCCATAAACCGGTACAGCCCGTGCAGTCCTTGGGGGTCGCGATCAGTCGTCGCCAAGATATTCGAGGCATCACCAGCCGGTTAGATCCTGCGTTGAATTACGATCTTGTTCCACTGGGCTCGGCGGCGTTAAAGTCGTGCTTGGTGGCAGAAGGAGCGGTGGACTGCTACTTGCGTCTGGGCCCGACAGGGGAATGGGACACAGCGGCGACCCAATGTATTGTGGAAGAAGCTGGCGGGAAGATCGTAAATACCCACCTTAATCCGCTGTCTTACAATGCGCGTGAAACGCTGGAAAACCCGAACTTTATTACCTTGGGTGATGCATCGTTGCCATGGTCTGCCATTTTGACACCCGATGATCGTTTGCTGGATGGGAACGTCTAACGCCATACCGTCAGCGAAGGATCCGTCACACCCGAAAACGGCGCTTAGAGCGCCGTTTTTTGTTGCTGTCTTTTCGTTGTGCGCGTTAAGCGTCTTGGCTAAAACAACCGATTTAGTCCATTCAATGCGGCCACACGGTAGGCTTCGGCCATGGTAGGGTAATTGAAGGTGGTATTGACGAAATAGTGGATCGTATTGCCGTCCCCTTTTTGCTCCATGATCGCCTGACCAATGTGGATGATCTCCGCGGCACGTTCCCCGAAACAATGGATCCCGAGGATCGCCTTGGTATCGCGGTGAAATAAGATTTTTAGGCTACCGACTTCGGTGCCGGCGATCTGAGCGCGAGCCAGGTGCTTAAACTGCGATCGCCCCACTTCATACGGCACTTTTTCAGCCGTGAGCTCTTGCTCGGTTTTCCCGACGGAGCTGATCTCTGGAATGGTGTAGATCCCGGTCGGGATATGGTCGATGAGCTGACTATCGGCTTCGCCATACGCAATGGCTTGGGCCACAAAACGGCCTTGGTCATAGGCGGCACTGGCCAGACTCGGGTAGCCAATCACATCGCCCACCGCATACACATGCTCGGCTTCTGTGCGGTAGTTCTGGTTCACAGTGAGCTGGCCGCGCGAATCAGGTGTTAGCCCCACGTGTTTCAGGTTGAGGGTATCGGTGTTACCGGTACGGCCATTGGCATAGAGCAGGCAATCGGCGCGCATCTTCTTTCCTGACTGAAGGTGCAGGATCACGCCATCATCCGTTCCTTCAATATGCTCATAGGCTTCCCCGCTGCGGATCATCACGCCGCTGTTCCAAAAATGGTAAGACAGCGAATCGGAGATTTCATTATCGAGAAATTCCAACAGGCGGTCACGGGTATTGATTAAATCGACTTTGACCCCGAGGCCACGGAAAATGGAGGCATATTCACTGCCAATCACCCCTGCACCGTAAATGATGATATGGCGGGGATCATGCTTGAGCTGCAAAATGGAATCGCTGTTGTAGATGCGGTCATGGGTGAAGTCGACGTTATCGGGCTGGTAGGGGCGTGAGCCAGTGGCGATGATGAAGCGGTCCGCCGTATAGTACTCTCGGCTGCTGTCTGGTTTCTTCACCATAATGCTGTGGCTGGCAATGAAACTGGCTTCACCGAAGATCAGGGTGCATTTATTGCGGTCGTAGAAGCCTTGACGCATGCGGGTTTGTTTGTTGACGACGTCTTGGGCGTGACCGAGAATTTGGCTGAATGTGCTGTGTAGGGTGGCGTTATTTTTGCAATATAGCGGGTTATGGTTGTATTCAATGATACGGCTGACGGCATGGCGCAGTGCTTTAGAGGGGATTGTCCCCCAGTGGGTGCAGCCGCCGCCAACACTTTCTTCGCGTTCGATAATGGCGACGTTAAACCCTGCTTTGGTTAATCCCATTGCAGCGCCTTCGCCGCCGGGGCCACTGCCGATGATGATGGCGTCATAATGCTGGGAAGGAGACGGTGTGTTCTTTGTCATGCTTAGCCTTTCTTATCATTTGCGCAACATTGCCGTCTCGTTATGTTAACTTTCAATGAAAGCAGGTAGAATCACTCTACGTTGATAGAGCGGAGCGGATCACGTTGTCAGTAGAGGGAAAGTGGAAAAGTTGGAGCTAGGTGACGTTTTTGTCAGTGCGGGTTCTCGCGTGACTTTGTGAGCCAGTAGAAAAACTGGTGATAACAGCTTTGATTAAGCGTAGGTCAGGAATTACTATGTTTTGATGGCTGTAAAAAGCGGGTATAGTGACACTCACCTTGACGCAAGATAATTCAAAGAGAAACAGACAACCCATGGGTATCAGGGCTCAGCAGAAAGAAAAAACCCGCCGCTCACTGATTGATGCTGCATTTAATCAATTGAGTGCTGAACGCAGTTTTTCCAACTTAAGCTTGCGGGAAGTGGCCAGAGAAGCCGGTATTGCTCCGACCTCTTTTTATCGTCACTTCAAAGATATGGATGAGCTCGGTCTAACCATGGTGGATGAAGGCGGTTTGATTTTACGCCAACTGATGCGTCAGGCTCGCCAGCGCATTGCCAAAGAAGGCAGTGTGATCCGTACCTCTGTTGAGACTTTTATGGAATTTATTGAGAGCAGCCCGAACGTGTTTCGGTTGTTGCTGCGTGAACGCTCTGGTACCTCGCCGGCGTTCAGGGCAGCGGTTGCTCGTGAGATCCAACATTTTGTCGCTGAGCTGACGGAATACTTAGTGGCAAAAACGGGTGTGACGCACGAAGAGGCGTACACGCAGGCAGAAGCGTCGGTCACCTTGGTGTTCAGTTCGGGCGCGGAAGCATTGGATTTAGACAGCCATGCTCGTGGTGAGCATGCTGAACGATTGATCATGCAATTGCGAATGATTGCGAAGGGTGCCTACTGGTACCGTAAAGAGCGTGAGCGCAGAGAGCTCAGGCAAAAACTTTAACTTTGTTGGTGAATGGATATGAACAAGGAACAAATCAAAGCAGAACGTAAAACATTGGTATTGTCACTGCTGGCTGGCTTATGTGGTAATGCGACATTGGCGGTATTCACGTCTAGTGCCGTCGCTTTCTCTGTTTTCCCCGTGATTGCGTTCGCATTGGCAGTGTACTGCCTGTACCAAGAATACCTAAGCAAGCCGATGGCGGAAGGTACGCCAGCGATCGCATTCGCCTGCTTCTTGGTGGGTGCATTTGGTTACTCGGCTTTCTTGCGTGCACAGCTGCCAGACATGGGCTCTAACTTCTTGTCACTGATGATCTGTTTGGGTCTGTTGTTCTGGGTGGCTATCAAGCTGGGCATCATGAATCCAAAAGCAGAGTCAGAAGCACAAGCATAAGACGTCACGCGGTGGTTATCGCGAAGACAAAAAAGGCGCATCATGATGATGCGCCTTTTTTTATGCTCAGTTTTTGCAACAGGGAACGTTTACTTACGTTCTAGCAGCACACCAGCTTCCATGTGGTGGGTATACGGGAACTGATCAAACAACGCAAAGCGGGTAATGCGGTGCGTTTCGCTCAAAATTGCCAGATTGTCTTTCAGTGTGTCTGGATTGCATGAGATATACATGATGCGCTCGTAGCCCTGTACCATGCGGCACGTGCCTTCATCCATACCTGAGCGCGGTGGATCAACAAAGATCGTGTTGCAGTTGTAGCTTTGTAGATCCACACCTTGATCTTTCAGGCGACGGAACTCGCGACGCCCTTCCATTGCATCGGTAAAGTCTTCGGCTGACATGCGAATGATTTGCACGTTGTCGATGTTATTCACTGCAATGTTGAACTGTGCCGAATCTACTGATGGCTTAGCCAGTTCGGTTGCCAGTACACGCTCAAAGTTTTGCGCCAATGCCAGTGAGAAGTTACCGTTACCACAGTACAGCTCCAGCAGATCGCCTTGGCTGTCTTGGGTACAATCAACCGCCCATTCCAACATCTTTTGCGCCACTTCGCCGTTTGGCTGGGTGAAGCTGTTTTCTACTTGCTTGTATGTCAGTACGCGATCGTTCACGTTCAGCTTTTCGATCACGAATTCCTGATCCAGTACGATTTTCTGCTTACGTGCACGGCCGATGAAGTGCAGTTTGAAGCCTTCATCATTCAAACGTTGTTTCAGTGCGTTCGCTTCTGCAGTCCACGCGTCGTCAAGTTGGCGGTGGTACAGCATCGATACCAGAATTTCACCGCTAAGTGTTGACAGGAAATCAACCTGGAACAGCTTATGGCGCAGTGCCGGGATCGGTTTGATGGCTTCAACCAGCAACGGCATGATGTCGTTGATCAGGCGGCTTGCCGCAGGGAATTGATCCACGCGGTATTTTTCGCGCGTCTCTTGGTTGAACATAATGTAGTAAAGATCTTCGCCTTCGTGCCAAACGCGGAACTCTGCACGCATGCGGTAATGCTCGGCAGGAGAGGCAAACACCTCAAGCTCAGGGGTTTCAAAATCACTGAAGATATTTTGAATACGCGCTGCCTTTTCATCGAGCTGTGCTTGATACTCAGCTGGATTGATGTCGGTAGATGCCATAGTGGTTGCCTCAGAAACTGCTCAAAATAAGAGCGCCGATTTTATTGCATTGTTGACCGATGTCCAGTGTTGTGCCCGATAAAAATGTTGAAACCGACGATATTTCGTTATCTAAGGGAAATGACACTAGACATTGCCCGAGGGGAAAACTAGCATTCGTTTGCGCTGGTTAGCCTGATGATTCAGGCACAGGGAATACGGTGAAAATCCGTAACTGACGCGCAGCGGTGATAGAGAACGAAAGCACATGGACGTCAGTTCCGAACACTGCTTCTACAGCTTATGCAAAGTAAGCGCTTGAAGTGGGAAGTTGTTGCCTAGGTGGTTATCCAACCATGCTCTTAAGTCCGAAGACCGACCAGTGTACCGAGTCAACACCGACTCAGTAATCAACGCGACTTAAGGTAATCCATACAATGAAAAAAACGCTTTTAGCTGTGGCGTTGGCACCCCTATGCCTGCCATATAGCGCTGCTGCACAATCACCCGATGAAGTGATGGTGGTAACCGCCAACCGATTTGAACAGCCGATCAAAGAAGTGATCGCACCCGTCTCTGTGGTGACTAAAGAAGAAATTGAAGCTATTCAGGCAAAATCGCTGGCGGAAGTGCTGCGTCGCTTGCCTGGGGTACAGATTGTTTCGGGGGGATATGGTCAAAACACGGAAGTCTATGTACGTGGTACCTCGTCTAAACATCTTCTTGTTATGATCAATGGTGTCCGTATCGGTAGTGCCACACTGGGTAGTGCAGACTTCAGCCAAATTCCGCTGACGGGTATTGAGCGTATTGAATTTATTCGTGGCTCACGTGCCGCGCTCTATGGCTCTGATGCTATTGGTGGGGTGTTGAATATCATCACGGATTATCAAGCCGGTGAACAACAAGCGCAGATCAGTGCTGGCATTGGCAGTGATGGGTATACACAGGTAGGCGGCTCGGTCGCTGGCACCTTGGGACAACATAGCTGGGGGAAGCTTGCGGTGAAAACGGAGCAGGCTGATGGTTTCTCTGCTCGTCAGTTGCCGTTTGAGCAAGATGATGATGGTTTTGAAAGCCATAACATCGTCGGTGAAATTGGTACTGCTGTGGGAGATAACTGGCAGTTGAGTCTGCAGGGGTACTATCACGATGGTGAAGCGGATTATGATGATGGCTATGGTGCCATTGGTGCGTATACCGATAGCAGTTTATATAACATTGCAGCGAAAGCGGCCTATACGCGTAATAACCTTGTAAGCGAAGTGACGTTGGCGCATAACCAAGACAAAGCGCAGAATAACAGCCAAGGTGTCACAGGCAGCGAGATCAAAACCGAACGTTTCCTTGCGAACTGGCTGAATCATTATCAAGTGAACCAGCAGTTGGGTGTGGGTGGCGGTTTGGAGTTTTATCGCGATTCGGTGTCCAACAGTACTACCGTCTATGAAGAAGATGAGCGAGATAACGTTGCTGCGTACATCAATACTCTGTACCGCGAGGGTAATGTACAGCTAGAAGGTAGTGTTCGCACGGATGACAATGACAGCTACGGCACCAATACCACATGGTTGGTGGCGGGGGCGTTTTCGTTCCTTGAGGATTATCAGATTTCAGCTAGCGTGGGAACCGGCTTTAAAGCCCCTACTTTTAATGACTTTTATTGGCCAAATTCGGGCAACCCGAATTTAAAACCAGAAGAGTCGACCAACTATGAGTTGTCGCTTTCCGGTTCGCAGGCATGGTTGGATTGGCGAATCACGGGTTACCGTAATGATGTTGAACAACTGATTGCGTGGGCGCCGATCGATAATAGCGATCCGTTCAGTGACTGGTTACCGATGAACGTGGAAGAAGCCCGTTTACAAGGTATTGAGCTCACGACGCATTTCAATACGGGTCCTGTTTATCATGATCTGAGCTATGACTATTTGGATGCGGAAGATACCAAGACCGGTAAGCAATTGATCCGCCGCTCTAAGCACAGTGCGAAGTGGAATGTCGCCTATTTGCTGGATCAGTGGCAGTTTGATGCAAGCGCGTTGTATAAGGGCAAGAGTTACGAAGACGCGGCTAATACCGAAACATTGGACGCGTATGTTTTGGTGGATGTCGCAGCCAGTTACTTCATTAATGATTATCTGACGGTACGTGGTCGTATCGCTAACCTCTTCGATGAAAACTATACCGCAAGAGATTCCTATAACGTTCAAGAGCGTAGTTATTACGCCACCGTGACGTACCAGTTTTAAATGATGAATAAGCCACCTTCGGGTGGCTTTTTTGACAGTGATTGAAAGGAAAAATGATGTCTCCTATCAAAACCATCGTGAGTTGGTCATCCGGTAAAGATTCCACCCTCACCTTATTGCGCCTGTTGCGTGATCCTTGTTATGACGTTGTTGGACTATACACCTCGTATGTGGCAGATGAAGTGCCGTTTCAGGCAACCCCTATTGAGGTTGTCCGCGCACAAGCGGCACTCTCGGGCTTACCGTTGGTGGAAATTGTATTGCCGGAGGTGTTCCCGCCTAATGCGGTTTATCAGTCTTTGATTGTTGAGGGGCTACGCAACTGTGGGCTCAGTATTGATGCCGTCGCCTTTGGCGATATGTTCTGCAATGGGATTGCGGACTACCGATGTAGCTATATAGAACCGGCAGGTTGGCAGTGTGTTTTTCCGTTAATGGGAGAGCCGAGTGCTCAGTTGGCACGAGAGATTGTCGATTGTGGGATAAAAACCTTAGTGGCCACGGTCGATACGAGCCAGTTGTCGGGGGAGCATTGCGGACAATGGTATAGCCATGCCTTTATTGCGTCATTGCCAGAAAACGTAGATCCGTGTGGCGAGGGCGGGGAATTCCATACCTTAGTGGTTGAAGCGCCATGCTTTAATGGCCGACTGAACATTAAGGTGTTGGCAATTGAACGGCAAGCGCGATTCCATTATCAGCGCTACCAGCTGCAAGAACCGCAGCAATAAGTGGTAAGACTTTTGGTACTCACCGGGATTCGCAGTATCATAAGTCCCCTCGAAAGGCGGTGATAAAGGTAATGAAGAGTGAAGCGGGTTCTGATTTTTGATTCTGGTGTGGGTGGGTTATCGGTATACCAGGAGATATACGCGCAATTGCCTCATCTTCAGTATATTTATGCGTTTGATGATGCTGCTTTCCCCTATGGGGAATTGCCTGAGGCGGAGTTGATTGAACGCGCCAGCCATATCATTACCTTGCTGGTGGCACGTCACCACGTTGATTTGGTGGTGGTCGCCTGTAATACCGCTAGCACCATTGTATTGCCGACGTTACGAGAGCTACTGAGTATTCCTGTTGTGGGGGTAGTACCGGCGATTAAACCTGCCGCTTTATCCAGCCAGCGAAAAGTGATCGGCTTATTGGCCACACCGGCAACAGTACAGCGTGCCTATATTGATACGTTGATCTGCCAGTTTGCCAGCGATTGTGAGGTCATGCGTATCGGTTCAACCCGTTTGGTTGAAATGGCAGAGGAAAAGCTCAGAGGTCAATCTATTGCTATTGATGAAGTACGAGAGATTTTACGCCCTTGGCAGCAACGGGTAGACAGTATCGTGTTGGGGTGTACGCATTTCCCGTTAATAAAAGAGGAAATACGCGAAGCCTTTCAAGATCCTGTACAGATTATAGACTCTGGGCGGGCGATAGCTGCGCGAGTGAAAGTGTTGCTGGGGGATACCGTGGATGGGACATTGCCGTTGCCTAACCTGACATACAACAGTGCCGCCGGAAAATCCTTGGCGGCACTGAATCGGAGTCTTGAAGCCTTACACCTAGAGGCTGTTACATCTCTTCATTATCCTCGGCTTTAGGCTCATTGGCTTCACGCACTTTCAAGGTGCGTTGGCCGTACTCCTTATTATTTAAATGCGTTATCGCATTCTCTGCATCTTTACTGTTCATCACCACAAAGCCAAAGCCTCGTCGTTTACCGGTTCGCTTATCCTTCATTAAGCGAACCGCAAACACTTCACCATGTTCAGAAAACAGCTGCTTGACCTCATTTTCATTCGCTCGATAAGGCAGGTTACCGACATAAAGGGTTTTGCTTGCTTGCGTGGTGTCGTCTTGCGTAGAAGGGGCTGGTTGAAAAGAGGGAATGATCGGCAAAACAAAAGCAGTACACAGTACACCGAGGGCAAAGGCGATGCCGGCTGAAACAGGAAGGAGACTAAAGATGATCCCTCCGACAACAGCGATTGCAAGAACCGGTATTAGGGTTTGATTGGATAATTTCATATTAAAAACTACATCGTCATAAGAAAAAGAGAAGAAAGACGTTATTGGTTATTTTAACAACAGAGTCACATTGATATTACTTTTATTGACTTAGAATTGCTAGTGAGTGAATGTGACAACCCTCTAATGTTGAAATTAGAGTCAGTTTTACCACGTTAGCTCAATTAATCGCCATGTGATATTTTTTTAAGAAAAAAGGCTTGTCAGTGTGCGCGAAGTCTCTATAATGCCGCCTCACTGACACGGAGAACGGCAACTTAAGTCGCTA
>NZ_JAKJSN010000133.1:0-801 GCF_050337005.1 Photobacterium japonica
CGCTCGCCGCTACTACCGGAATCTCGGTTGATTTCTCTTCCTCGGGGTACTTAGATGTTTCAGTTCCCCCGGTTCGCCTCGTTACGCTATGTATTCACGTAACGATACGTGCTTATGCACGTGGGTTTCCCCATTCGGAAATCCCAGACTCAAGTGGCTTTTACTGCCTAATCTGGGCTTATCGCAAGTTAATACGTCCTTCATCGCCTCTGACTGCCAAGGCATCCACCGTGTACGCTTAGTCACTTAACCATACAACCCCAAGAGGTCTGTAYGTTCAAACAACCAAGGTTYGTCACCTATCTTCGATCAAGAAAGATAAGGACATTGGTTTTTCGCCGGACTCACTATTTGTCTTCACTTTTAAAAARTGAAAGCAAATAACAGACACTTGAATGTGTTTGTTTTGAGAACTCGTTTYYATTCTTAAAGAATAAAAACTATTKTAATTCAATCATTCGTCGAAGTGACGACCAATTGAATTTACTAGTCAGCTTTCCAAATTGTTAAAGAACATKGTGTTTATCGTTAGATATCCACTTTCTAACTACACTGTTGCCAGTGTGTTTAGAAAGTGGCGTCCCGTAGGGGAGTCGAACCCCTGTTACCGCCGTGAAAGGGCGGTGTCCTAGGCCTCTAGACGAACGGGACTTAGTTTTTCTAAGTTGTTGGGCAACTTAGATGCTCTCTTACATTTCGACCAAGCAATCTGTGTGGACACTGCATAAAACAGCAGTCTATCGTTTAAGGAGGTGATCCAGCCCCAGGTTCCCCTAGGGCTACCTTGTTACGACTTCACCC
>NZ_JAKJSN010000134.1:0-795 GCF_050337005.1 Photobacterium japonica
TGGCTTTTACTGCCTAATCTGGGCTTATCGCAAGTTAATACGTCCTTCATCGCCTCTGACTGCCAAGGCATCCACCGTGTACGCTTAGTCACTTAACCATACAACCCCAAGAGGTCTGTATGTTCAAACAACCAAGGTTCGTCACCTATCTTCGATCAAGAAAGATAAGGACATTGGTTTTTCGCCGGACTCGATACAAGACACTTGAATGTGTATTGCTTGAGAACTCGTTTTTATCGCTCTTTATATAAAGAGACAATAAAAACTATTAGTGTGATCTTTCGATCACTTACTAGTCAGCTTTCCAAATTGTTAAAGAACATGTGTTTACCGAAGTATCCACTTTCTAATCACACTCTTGCGAATGTCTTTAGAAAGTGGCGTCCCGTAGGGGAGTCGAACCCCTGTTACCGCCGTGAAAGGGCGGTGTCCTAGGCCTCTAGACGAACGGGACTTAGTTTTCTAAGTTATTGGGCAACTTAGATGTTCTCTTACATTTCGACCAAGCAATCTGTGTGGACACTGCATAAAACAGCAGTCTATCGTTTAAGGAGGTGATCCAGCCCCAGGTTCCCCTAGGGCTACCTTGTTACGACTTCACCCCAGTCATGAACCACACCGTGGTAAACGCCCTCCCCGAAGGGTTAAGCTATCTACTTCTGGTGCAGCCCACTCCCATGGTGTGACGGGCGGTGTGTACAAGGCCCGGGAACGTATTCACCGTAGCATTCTGATCTACGATTACTAGCGATTCCGACTTCATGGAGTCGAGTTGCAGACTCCAATCCGGACTAC
>NZ_JAKJSN010000135.1:0-768 GCF_050337005.1 Photobacterium japonica
GAATACGTGAATACGTTCCCGGGCCTTGTACACACCGCCCGTCACACCATGGGAGTGGGCTGCACCAGAAGTAGATAGCTTAACCCTTCGGGGAGGGCGTTTACCACGGTGTGGTTCATGACTGGGGTGAAGTCGTAACAAGGTAGCCCTAGGGGAACCTGGGGCTGGATCACCTCCTTAAACGATAGACTGCTGTTTTATGCAGTGTCCACACAGATTGCTTGGTCGAAATGTAAGAGAGCATCTAAGTTGCCCAACAACTTAGAAAAACTAAGTCCCGTTCGTCTAGAGGCCTAGGACACCGCCCTTTCACGGCGGTAACAGGGGTTCGACTCCCCTACGGGACGCCACTTAGGGTCGTTAGCTCAGTTGGTAGAGCAGTTGACTTTTAATCAATTGGTCGCAGGTTCGAATCCTGCACGACCCACCATCTCCTCCACAGGCGATGTAAAACTAATGTGGGCGATTAGCTCAGTTGGGAGAGCACCTGCCTTACAAGCAGGGGGTCACTGGTTCGAGCCCGGTATCGCCCACCACTTCTCTTCTAGAGAACGTCCCCTAAGACGTAAAACATACGGGGCTATAGCTCAGCTGGGAGAGCGCTTCGCTGGCAGCGAAGAGGTCAGCGGTTCGATCCCGCTTAGCTCCACCACTCTCTAAATACATTCGCAAGAGTGTGATTAGAAAGTGGATATCTAACGATAAACACARTGTTCTTTAACAATTTGGAAAGCTGACTAGTAAGTGATCGAAAGATCACACTAATAG
>NZ_JAKJSN010000136.1:0-755 GCF_050337005.1 Photobacterium japonica
CAGGATTATTGAACCACACCGCTCTCATAATGTATTTTTATGAGACATTTTTTCATAAAATCCAATCAAAAAAACAAATATAAATGGCACTAAGAAATACAATAAAACAAATGTTTTTACTGTAAATTCATCCAACATGTAAAAAACAACATTGATAGACAAACCCAACAGAAAACCAAATGTCAGTACGATGATTTTTCTCATCCCTGATAGACTGCAGCCACTTTTATAAACATGAATATAATCAGATATAACAATCGCAAATGCTGAGAGAAAAGACAAATAAGCTATTGCTACAGTCATTATGATAAAACTACCTGTGCAACCCACTTTTGAATCACAATTCAAATCTAAAATTAGGTATTGAGTAAAGACAATGAGTAAACTAGGAAAAAAAGCAATAAAAAAGAAAACAACGCCGAGCCTAATACTATTAATCACTCAAACCTCAATTCAACATAATAAAAACAACATAACCATCACTGATATGTCAGATTCGAGCATTAAACTATTGATGCTGGAACCATTTTTTAGTTACACAGTTCACGATACAGCACTAAGCAATTGTATTCTTTATCAAACTCCGTTTCTTGTTCGAACGCTCGAATTTTAGTAAATCCTTGTTTAAACCAAAACTTAAAAGCCTTTATGTTCTCGGCATAGACATTAAGACCGACCCTCTCTATTTTTGTATATTTACATACGTGATAAATTACATTCTCAACGATTTCACTACCTAGTCCACTGTTTTGATA
>NZ_JAKJSN010000137.1:0-687 GCF_050337005.1 Photobacterium japonica
TTTTAAGGCAAACACAAAAAAGCCCGCGAAACCTATAGGCTTGCGGGCTTTTGGAAATGTGATCTAATACTAAACATCACACTCAAAAGATAATATCTTTTGAGCAATATACATGCTCATAAGATTGATATATGACTCTTTTATTGTATTCGGCAAGAATATCTAAATCATTCTCGCTATATTCAATAGTTACCCAGTTACCATTATTTTTCAAATGTCTTTTATATTCCTGTTTCATTTCCTCGCTACATGGCAATGAGTCTATTGATGCAAAAATAAAATTAACAAATGAAGTTGAGTCTAAATTAAACTCAAGCGATAAATACGAATTGTCTTCATCATCAGTTACAGTAGTAAAAGATCTATCTGAAAGTAGAACTGATTCATCTTTGTTATATGTATTCAAGAACGCATAAACAACATAGTCAGCACTTAAATAAAATTTATTTACAAGGTTTGATAACATATTATCGCCATCTTTATCTTTTACTATTAGTAGCAGATAGATAACCTTCAACCATTCTTTATACTCATCAATGGTTACATTATATAATTTTGACCGGTAAGTGAAATGAGGGTGAGAACCTTCATCAATACGGCGAAATAACTTAAAACAGCTATCATCTAAAGGATATAACCCCGTCATTGATTTAAATGTATTTAATGTCCTTTTAATACAATGGGGAT
>NZ_JAKJSN010000138.1:0-658 GCF_050337005.1 Photobacterium japonica
TCCACACAGATTGCTTGGTTAATCCACACAGATTGCTTGGTTAAAATGTAAGAACGTAAAAAGACTTGGGTCTGTAGCTCAGGTGGTTAGAGCGCACCCCTGATAAGGGTGAGGTCGGTGGTTCAAGTCCACTCAGACCCACCACTTTCTCTCCCAGAGGAAGTGATGGTACAGTCTTTTTAATCGTTGGGGTTATAGCTCAGCTGGGAGAGCGCCTGCCTTGCACGCAGGAGGTCTGCGGTTCGATCCCGCATAGCTCCACCACTCTCTAAAGACATTCGCAAGAGTGTGATTAGAAAGTGGATATCTAACGATAAACACMATGTTCTTTAACAATTTGGAAAGCTGACTAGTAAGTGATCGAAAGATCACACTAATAGTTTTTATTATCTCTTTATATAAAGAGCGATAAAAACGAGTTCTCAAGCAATACACATTCAAGTGTCTTGTATCGAGTCCGGCGAAAAACCAATGTCCTTATCTTTYTTGATCGAAGATAGGTGACGAACCTTGGTTGTTTGAACATACAGACCTCTTGGGGTTGTATGGTTAAGTGACTAAGCGTACACGGTGGATGCCTTGGCAGTCAGAGGCGATGAAGGACGTATTAACTTGCGATAAGCCCAGATTAGGCAGTAAAAGCCACTTGAGTCTGGGA
>NZ_JAKJSN010000139.1:0-617 GCF_050337005.1 Photobacterium japonica
GTGTGGTTCATGACTGGGGTGAAGTCGTAACAAGGTAGCCCTAGGGGAACCTGGGGCTGGATCACCTCCTTAAACGATAGACTACTGTTTTATGCAGTGTCCACACAGATTGCTTGGTGAAATAAAAGAACAGCGAAAGCGCTAATGAATGACTYMGGTTATTGATTAACGCTTTTTGCGTTAWGCTCTTTAACAATTTGGAAAGCTGACTAGTAAATTCAATTGGTCGTCACTTCGACGARTGATTGAATTACAAATAGTTTTTATTCTTTAAGAATRRAAACGAGTTCTCAAGMAATACACATTCAAGTGTCTTGTGTACTTTTGTCTTCACTTTTTAAAAAGTGGAAATAAAAGATGAGTCCGGCGAAAAACCAAWGTCMTTATCTTTCTTGATCGAAGATAACGACGCAAACCTTGGTTGTTTGAACRTACGAAACCTCTTGGGGTTGTATGGTTAAGTGACTAAGCGTACACGGTGGATGCCTTGGCAGTCAGAGGCGATGAAGGACGTATTAACTTGCGATAAGCCCAGATTAGGCAGTAAAAGCCACTTGAGTCTGGGATTTCCGAATGGGGAAACCCACGTGCATAAGCACGTATCGTTACGTGAATAC